>WFYR01000024.1 GCA_015489955.1 Mesoaciditoga sp.
CGAGTTGCTTCATCCATATTGTATTTCTTTCCGTACCACGCTAAAGCGTTCGCGGATGTAACCATTCCAGATGGATGCGGAATAGTTCTCGCAAGTTCAAAGGCCTTTCTGAAATGTTTTAAGCCTTCCTTATTTTCATTTCTTACCAAATTCCTTCCAACGTTTATTTCAAGAAACGCTTTTGCCGAATCGTTTAAGCAACTTCCGTTCACATGGAATTTTCCAAGACAATTTTCTAAAAGTTCATTCATAGAGCAATGGCCAATCAGTTCAGAAATAATAAAATCCCTTATATTTGGAGATATATTTGATACGTTATTTCTGAGATATTGGTAAATATTATCTGCTTTATCTTGTCTTCCCAAAAGTCTTAGAACTTTTAGTTTCCTGAACAGTAGCAAGTAAAATATAGAACTATTTGGATTTGTTCTTAGTCTTGCATTTATTACCTTTAAAGATTTTTTGTTTTTGGAGTCATATGAATATTTTAAAGAGAGAAGAAAATCCCTTTCTTGCTTCAAGAGATCATTTTTTAGGTAATAATTTATGAATGGTCTTGAATATGAACCATATATTCTTACCACTCGAAGTATGTTTGAAAATGCTTTATTCAAAGCTCAACTCCCGATTAAAAAACTGACAAACACATAAAATTATACACTTAAAATCCCCCAAAATGAATATTCGCCACAATTTTCACCCCTTTCAAGTCCTTAATTCATAAGGCTTTGCAAGATCGCCAAATTTAAGCCTCAGAAAACATTGTGCTACGATGAAAACGGGGTGATAGAGATGAAATGGAAGATATTGATCGCTTTAATGGTTCTTGTTTTATCTTTCACGATTTTTCTTTCAAGCACAGCTGTTTATTTCAGTGACGATGGTGGAGGAACAAGTAACGCAGATTCTAAAAATCCTCAAAGTGCTGTTGTGGGAAATGTGAAACAACAAGAAATGCTTGTTGAATTGCAGAAAATGGCTGTCATAGTGACTAAAAATGTGTAGAGGGGGGAAAATGTACTAAATAAGAAATGCTGCTAATAAATTCAATAAAAAGGTACGTGGGAACATAGGCAATTAAGTTGTTGAAGCACAAGCTTACTTTTTTAGATCGAAGAAATGGAGGTGAGAAAATGTGCGTGCTAAGGCCGCCTTAAAAGTATAAGTTTACCCATAAAGTTTTGATTTGAAAATGAAAAATGAGAAGAGATGTTAGAAGTGAAAAGCAAGGAGATCATGTTCATTATTTTGAGTATAGTGCTTTTGTTTTCAATGATTGGATATGCAGAACTAGGCATAAATATTTCTTCAATTGAAAGAGTAAAAAATCCTTTCCCCACGCCAGAAGTAAGAGTTTTTGTCACTTTTAGTGGAAGCATTCATTATAATTATTCATCCGCAAACAACACAAAAAATAAAAAATTAATATCTTTTCCCGAACCAGTAAAGTCAGAATTGCTTGGATATTCATATAACTTTGGATGGGATGATTACATAATTACACCTGATAATCGTCCCCATGAAATTGGGCTTAACTTCTACAGACATGTCTCTGGTAGCAAAAATTCTTTTTCTTTTTCAGATGGTTGGACAATATCTGATACTGCGGGCGGTTGGTACACGGTTTATGCAGGATTGTCTGGTCAATGGGAAGTGCACTTGATGTCCCCTTCTGGAGAAAATATTGTAGAAATCCCAGAGACAAAATATGCACAGCGAACATATTTTGTAGAGCCATACATCCCTGAAACAGGCAAAACTGTTAAAGACAGTAAAAGCAGTAAGCGTTAAAACTAGGAGATGGTACTTGTGAGTGTAAAGTATAAACTTTTTGTTGGGATTATCATTGCTACATTAGGACTCTGGGGGTTTGGAACATCTTTAAATTATTCCATGGTGATGAGTTCTGAGGCGAAAGCGGCTGATTATCTCTTGTCTAATCAATTAGCGAACGGTGCCTTTCAGATACCGCCTTACATGGAAAAGATTTCTCATATGCCAAATCCAAAGCCAATCCATCCTTGGATACATGCCTCTCAATTTCCGTTGCAAACCGGCATTCTTCTGGACGAAACCGCATTTTCTTTAAAGTCGATGTATTCGTTGGGACTTTCAACGAACACTCATACCTTCGTTAGCGCTGTGAATTTCGTTACTCAGCTATCTACTTACACGACAAATGGCAATGTTCCAACTGTAGGAGAGACACAATCTCAGATGTTACCTGATTTTCTATGGATTCAAAATGTTTTCAACCTTAAACTTTCCACTTGCGCCAATCTTGCACGCAATATTATATTAGATAATTATCTGAAATATTCGTATGAACCACCGAAATACGTTACGACTTTAGAGATGCCCGCTTACGACAAATATCAAAAGCTACAATCAAGATATTTCGCGTTGAAAGTGATAAACATCCTACCATTTGTAGAAAAGGAAAATCTGTTCGATCTTTCCCCTACAAACTTCAAAGCCAAGATGAACGATAAACAAATTGCGGATATCCTCACATCAATATACGTCATTCTGAGAAAATATCTGATGGCCAGTTACGTTGGAAATGGGATATGGCTTCCAAAGATTTCCGTTCCTCATGGTGGAACTGTTGGAATAAGTATCGAAGCCTTGTATTATTTAAGTGAACTGAACAGCAAATTCAACATGCTTGAAAGAAAATTTAACGTCAAGGATGAAGTTTTAAAAAACATGACAATGTATGGGATAAAAAAAGATGAGAACATGCAGGCGGTTAAAGAAACGATAAAGTACATCATGACTTCTCAGGCAACAGATGGCTCTTGGGGTGGAATAACAAAGCCTCTTCCAAAGCCACAGGTACTCAAGGAGGGAAATAAAGAATTTGTTAGGTTCTATAGAGAACCCGGATTGGGAAAAGTTTTCGTTACTTCCGAAGCTGTGATATCCCTTCTTAGAATGGGAGTTCCGGCGACAAATACTTCTCTTGAAAGAGCTGTTGAATTTTTAATAAACAGCCAATCAAAGAATGGATATTGGAGCTCCAAATTCTATCCGTGGTTAGATGTAACAATTATTACCATGAATGCACTGAATGAATATGCAAAATACAGATGGAACAAGGAAATCAACATTTCAAAAGAATTGCGCCACCAACTGACTATCGAGAATGTTCGCATCAAAATGTTATCTCAAAGGCTTGGAACCCTGTATGTTGGCATATTGAATGGATTAGCACGTTTGGGATTGGACAAACAATTCAATTTTTCAAAGCCCTAGAATGGTCAAAGATAACCATGTCAAACAGCGCGGGGGGGTAAAAACATATAAAAGAGCAAGATTCTAACTTGGCTTCAAAAAATTTCATTAATCGCCTCATCCCGGGCGTCAATGTTGCAAGAAATATTAAGGCGAGCATTAGGCAAAGGGGGAATTGTAGGTTTGTAGAGCGTTTTAAAATCAGCCACATCTAGGTTAAAATATCTCCACCAAAAACCTAACCTTATATCGCGAGAGCATTCTTCAATTTCTTCCATAGCAGCGGATAAACCCATCGGCTTATCTCATGGCACGTTGACAAGATTCGTAAACGGACATAAAGAGTTCTAGGACGCTTTGAGAATCAACAAATAACCAAGGATGACAACTCATAACATGTATGAAGAAACACGGCAAAGAAATTAAAGGAGCGAGATTCATATTTACTCACGTTGTGGGTGAAGATTCAAAAAGCCATAAGGATAAATATCAAGGAAAGAGGGAAATAATATGAAAAAAGTTATCATCTTTGAACTAATACTCACGTTCATTTTACTTCAGGCATCTTTTGCATTTTCTGGAGGAACGCTCAAAAAAGTTTCATTGAATTTCCCAAGTGGTTCTTCGATAAACAACGTGATTTGGAGCGGGAAAAGCTTCTTTTTAGCGGGAGAATCGAATGGGAAAAGCGCAATTTTTGGAAAATACGATCTCTCTTCCAATCAATTCAAAGATCTCTCAAACTTACTACCAAGTTATTATGTATCTTTAAATGATTGCGTATGGACCGGCAAGGCCATTTTTATAGTTGGAAGTGGAAGTATAAAGGCCGTTATGGGTGAATATATTCCCTCTACTGATCATTTCAAAGATCTAACAGATAAAATCCCATACTATTGGAGATACAATTTGGGAATCGCATACAACGGTGAACTCTTAACAATTGTTGGTGAAAGTGCGGATGGTTCAGCTGTTATGGGAACGTATGATCCTTCCAATGGAAAGTTTTACGATCTTTCAGACAAGATTAATAAGAACGGATTTCTTGAATCAGTTGCTTCAAACGGAAAAAGCTTCTTGGCCGTTGGATGGAAAACCACGATACCTCAAAGAGCACTTATAATCTCTTACG
>WFYR01000025.1 GCA_015489955.1 Mesoaciditoga sp.
TTCATTTTTTGTAAACAGCTCATTCGCAACTTCATTTGCATGCACACTTTATTTTCTTTGTCTACAAGCATTGCTCCAACTTCGATGGTGTTGACAACAGATAAAAGGTAATCCTTTTCTTCATGGCAAAGCATTACAACCTTCCTTTCTGCGATCTTTATCGTATGAACGCTTACAGTAACAGTTGAACCATCTTTTCTGCGATGCAATTCGCCATTGTCAATTTTTTGTACTCTAAAATCCGAAAACAATCTTCCCTGCAGCTCTTCTTTTGAATATCCGTAAAGCGATGTGTTGCCACTTACTTTAACTATTTCACCTTTTTGGTTTAATACAAACAAAACGCATCCATACACACGATTCTCTTTATTCATAAAATTTCTTTCCTTACAATGGATGTCCATGCTATTCTAAAAATAATCCTAATTAAAATTCTATCACTTACTCAACGTGTGCGTCAACGTTACGACGAATGTCAAGATGAACATTACGAAATATGTTACTGACAGATCCTCCTGCTAGGGCCCCCAGCTAACAAATGAAAGTTAATATCATTTGTTAACTTGGGGCCCTATCAGTCATAATGATATAATCCATGTAGTTTGTTTTGATTGGGGGTGTTTTTGTGTGAAAAGGTACATTTTTATAGCTTTATTCGTCATAATATTGGCCTTTGTTTTAAGCTCTTGCATGGATCAAACTGCTATTAAAAGTCCAGGGTTCTCTTACGTTTTTAAACAAAATCATTTTCAAAATCTTTCAACAACGTGGAAAAATTCTTGGAAGTATTCAACAAATAACTGGGTAGTATCATCACCCATGATTTCTGATGGGGTTGTTTATGTAGGAAGTGTTGATCACAACTTCTATGCACTTAATGCTAAAACTGGGGCTAAACTTTGGAACGTGGAACTTGTAGGGCCTGTGATTTCGTCTCCTGCCATGTATGATGGAAACATTTACGTTACCGCCGCAAGTTTAAGTAATCTTTCTATGAATGCAACTGGTGTTGGCTATCTTTACAAAATTTCTTTATCTGGGAAAAAGACGATCCTCTACAAATTTCCTGGCATAGTTGGAACTTCACCGGTTATAGATTCTAACGGAACTGTTTATGTCGGTTGTCTTAACGGTAAAATGTATGCTGTGAATGAAGATGGAAGTTTAAAATGGTCATATCAGACCGGCGGAAGAATAGGTTCTTCTCCTTCACTATCTGCATATGGAAATACAGTTTATTTCGGCAGCGAAGATGGATATCTCTACGCTTTAAACACTTCAGATGGAACGCTTGATTGGAAATATAAAACAAACGGTGCAATCGTTTCTTCCCCCGCGATAGATAAAAATGGCACCATCTACTTTGGATGTCTCGACGGATATGTGTATGCTGTAAAAGAAGATGGAAAATTATTATGGAAATTTGATACCGGTGGAAGGATAGGCTCCTCCCCATCAATATCTGGCAACACATTGTACGTGGGAAACGAAAAAGGGTATCTTTACGCGATAAATACGTCAGAAGGAAACTTGGTGTGGTCTTACAAAACTGAAGGATACATCATGTCATCCCCAGCCATAGATTCCGATGGTACAATTTACGTTGGAAGCGCCGATGGTTATCTTTATGCGATAAATTCTTTAGGGAAACTTCAGTGGAAATATCCAACGGGAGACGTTGTAGGCTCTTCTCCGGCAATAGGCAAAGACGGAGAAATATATTTTGGATCGAATAGTGGGTATGTGTATGCCATAGTTGGAAATGGTGTAGGTCTTAGTGCAGGACCTTGGCCCATGTTTAGAAAAGATGATCAGCATTTGGCAATTGCATCTTCAACTACTGGTGAAAAGCTTCTTGGTGACTTTAACAATAACGGGAAACTTGATTTTGATGATCTTATGAGTTTTGCAATGGTGTGGGGAGCTCGAAAGGGAGATTCAAGATACAACGTTCTCTATGATATAGGACCCGCAAAGCAAAACGCAAATGGCATTTACGTTATAGCGTATCCTGATGGGAAGATAAATTTTCAAGACTTGATGGTTTTTGCAATGAATTGGGGGAAAACTCTTATCAACTCTTCAGAACTCGCTTCATTTAATTCAGTAAAAAAAGACTTAAATGTAATTGAAAATAATGAGGGAAAGTTTGTTACCATGAAAATGAATCTGCGTGGAAAAATTGGAGTTGACATCGTTATCAAGGAAAATGGCACACAATTTGTAGAAAAGTCCGGGCTTAATTCGGATATAGTACTAATTAAAGAAGGAAATGGATTGTTAGAAGTTATGGCCGCCGCCGTTGATGATAAACCATTTGACGGGATACTTACGCTTAAATTTAAAAGCAACTCAACCTATCATCTTCCTAAAATAATCAAGGAGGTTTCAAGATGAGAAGCGTGAAATTTATAATTTTAATCGTTACCGCTGTTACCATTATGATATTTTTAAGCTCGTGTATAGTTAACAAACAAAGTGCCCCTTACAATCTCATTGTAATAAATCCAAAAAACGGAAGCACTATTTTAGCAACTTCTGTAATTCTTTCTTGGAATTGTAGCGATCCTAATAGCAGTTCTTTAATCTACACACTTTATTTTGATCATAATGTCGCGACTCCCACAACCGTTATTGCTTCAAACATATCTAAAAATTTTTATCAAGTAAGTGTGAACTACAACACTTCTTATTCATGGAAAGTTATTGCAAAAAACAAAAAAGGTAAGACGATCATTGGAGATGTGTGGACTTTTAAAGTGGGGAATGCACTCCCAGTTAAACCTTACGATGAAAAACCAACAAGTGGTCAAACAAACGTTTCAACATCTACAAAACTTTCTTGGAATTCTTACGATCCGGATGGCGATACGGTAACGTATTCGGTGTACTTTGGAACGTCAACTGTTCCTCCATTTGTCGGGAAAACACCATTTAAAACTTACAATCCGGGTCCTTTAAACGCTTCAACTACTTACTATTGGCAGATAGTTGCAGAAGATGTAAATGGAGGAAAGGCAACAGGAACGCTGTGGCACTTCAAAACAATAGCCAAACCAAATAGGCCTCCACTTCCGGCAAGCAATCCTTCTCCTTCAAATGGTCAGAAGAATGTGCAGCCCATAAATGTAAAACTTTCTTGGCAAGATTCCGATCCGGATGGCGATCCTCTTACCTATTATGTTTATTTTGGGAAAAAGCTTACCTTCATTGGAACAACGACATCTTTAACATACTCACTCGGGACGATAGATTACGGAGCAACCTATACGTGGATGATAGTATCCAAAGATCCACATGGTGGAGTGGCGACTAGCAATGTATGGTCATTTAGTACAATAGATAGAGCTCCAAACAAGCCCATTTTAAAATCCCCTTCTAATGGAGCTACGAATGTGGCTGTGAACGGAGTGGTGTTTTCGTGGAGTGGATCAGATCCAGATGGAAATCCACTGACTTACAATTTGTATTTCGGAACGTCACAAAATCCACCTCTTCAAGAGAAGAACATAACAGCTACATATTACAAAGCAAATCTTAAGAAATATAACACGAAATATTATTGGAAAGTAGTGGCGATCGATAGTTTTGGAAAAGAATCTTCAAGTAATACTTGGTCTTTTAAAACGTCCAATCCGCCTAACAGGCCACCTTTAACACCTTCAAATCCGAATCCAGCAAACGAAGCTATCGGCGTTTCCGTTAGCCCGACTCTATCATGGCAAGATTCAGATCCAGACGGCGATCCGTTAACATACGATTTGTACTTTGGAACTTCTTCCAATCCTCCTTTAAAGCATTCGGGGCTCACAGATAGATTTTTCAAAATAAGTGACCTTACGAATTCCAAAAAGTATTATTGGAAAGTGGTTGCAAAAGACAACCATGGTAACGTTACAACGGGGCCTGTATGGTCTTTCACCACAATTTCTTTGCCACCTAATGCTGCAAGCTCTCCTTATCCTGCAAATGGTCAAAAGGCTGTATCACCCGATACGCAACTGAGTTGGTATAGCGGAAATTCAAACGTTACTTACACTGTTTACATTGGAACATCTAAAAATTCCATGAAGCCTGTTGCTCACAATTTAAATTCAAGCCTATTTACACCCATTTTGAATTATTTTCAAGCCTCCAAAACGTACTATTGGAAAGTTGTAACAAAGAGATACGATGGAAGTTCCTCAACTAGTCCAATATGGTCATTCACCACAGGCGCTAAAGCTCCAGATGGAAGAGTTGTCTTGGATGATGTTATAACCAAAGCAAAAGCTCCATTCATTCTTGGAGTGCGTGGAATATCCCTTTCAGGGGTAAAAGGAATTCATATAATCCTAAAATTCGATCCTTCCAAAGTTGTAATAGATACCTCTAAGGGAAATAATGGTGTAAGTCTTGCCGGACCGCTTTCCACTGGAGAAGGTAATGTGTTTTTACCATCTCCAACGGTTGATAACTCAAATGGAACTATTGACATAAGTTTGGCCATTCTTTCGGGTACGGTTAATATACCAAATAACATCTGCCTTAAAGTTTATTTCAAAAACAAAATGATCAAAGGCATGACAACAATTTCTATTTCAAAATTAGATGTTCGAAATGTTTCCGACCCCAACAAAAATATGGACGTTGGTAAATCAGATTTGGGGGTTATAAGAATTCAATAAAACAAAAGACCTTTATTTTTCTGTTTTAAAGCATATTTCCTCCCTCAATATAGGGAGGAATTTTTTAATTTTTTAAAAGAAAATGCTTGCCCAATTTTGTCAGATTGGTGTATATTAAGATAAGAAAATACGATTTGAGGTGAAAAATATGAAGAAATTTTTGATTTTGATAGTTAGCTTCACTTTGATAAGTATAATTTTAAGTTCATGTTCCATAAATATCTTTAAATCGATAGATTCACCGGAAAACACGTTGGTCCTTTCAAAAGAAGCACTGTCTGCATCCAAAGAAGGAAATACAAAAACCGCCATAAAAATGGCAGTACAAGTCTTCGAGAAAATGAGTAATGGTTCTCTTCACTTGAAAAATTTTTACAATTCCATTGTTACTTCTGACACTTCATCCCAAGCCAGGGTGGAGCTTTTTAAACTTTCTAAGTTTCTCGAAACAACAAAATCAACAAATACATCTTTGAAATACGCGTCAAAAGCTTTAATGAATTCAATAACAAAAATGCTGAATCTTAACGCAATATCAACAGCTGAGAATTTATTTTCTAATACTCATACACTTTCGCTTCCCTCAACTTCTCAATTCTCCTCATCAGATGTGATAAACGGTCTCGAATTTCTTTTGAAAACCGCACATAATTTGCAACTTATGACGCTTCTTCAAGATCTTGGCAATACCATTTACAGATTTGATCCCAAAGATCCTTCCGCACTCTTTTCAATGGGTTTTTACGCTTTCTTTCAGGTACCAATAATATTGTTTGATTCAAATGGGAATGGGGTTCTCGAGCCGAAAGACGCAATTTACAAATACCTGTGGGATTATTCAACAAATTCGTTTAAGACTGTTATACCATTAGAAGATTACAATCATATAATGAATAATCTTACACTTGAAACTTATCAAAATTTAGGTAAATCACAAAAAGTTTTAAAACAAGTGGCTTTTACAGTTACAGCATTAGATAAGGCTATGAATTTAGTAGATCCTAATCAAGAAAACGAATTCATTAGAACGTTAAGAAAATACGTTGGACGCCTTGAAATAGCCCTGTACGTTGTAAACGCAGATATGCTTTCTAAGATAAAGACGTTTGGAAGTTTAATGAAAGAGTTCAAAGACTAAGATGGTAAATCTTTATTGAATTTTTCCAACGCTTCTGAAGCTTCTATCAATACTCTTCCATCATCCATTCTATGTTTATCGCTTCCAAGGAATTCTATCCATCCCTTGGAGAGCCATTTTTTTATCTGATGACGATGTTTTCTGTCTGTTAGACTTCCATAATTAACTTGGAATTTTACACCTTTAGTTTTCAGATCATGTTGTAATTCTTCATTTTTAACAAGCCAAGAAAACCTTTCAACGTGAGCCAATATAACTTTGTAATCTGCCAACTGTAACTTGAAGATCATATCATTAAGATACACCGGAAAAACATCGAAGGGAGTTTCCACGAGAACGTAACGTGTATTGCCCAATGAAATTATGTTGTCAAAATCAAGATTTGGTGTAAGATAAATTTCACTTCCAATGTAAACCTTAACACCGGTAGATTCAAGCTGGGATTTCACACCATTGTACACATCTAAAATGTGCGCTTTGGTATTTGAATATTTGGGGTGATTGATATGAGGCGTGAGGTAAACAGTGTCCACGCCCCTTTTTTTACACTCCCTTAAAAGAGAAAGAGATTCTTCTATGTTTCTACATCCATCGTCAACACCCGGTAAAAAATGGGTATGCATATCAATCATTTTTATCACCCACTTTCGAATTACCTACCGTCATTTTTTTGATGCGCTATTAATTCATTGTTTAACCTTCTCATTCTTTTACAAAAAATTATTTAAAAATCATTTCTTTCTCTTCTTTCTCTTTTTTCTTTTACCTTCTTCTGTATAGTAATAATAGTAATAGTAATAAGATGAATTCTTAGATGATATACCGTTAAGTAAAAGGCCTAAAACCTTTGATTTTCCTTTTAACAAATTTGATAGGGCCAATTTCAAAGAATCCCTCGCCGTTTTTCCCATCTTTACAACCAAAACAACGCCGTCTGCCATATGAGATATTATTCCTGCGTCAGCAGCTGCCAAAGCGGGTGGCGTATCAAATAGCATGCGGTCATATCTATCTTCTAATTTCTCAACGAGTATCTTCATCTTCTTAGATGTCAGAATTGCAGTTGGATTTGGTGGAATAGGTCCAACTGGCAATATATCAAGATTGTCGCTTACATGAACTAAAATTTCTTCAACATTCACATCCGAAGCAATGTAATTCGTAACCCCCACCTTTGCTCTTTCAGAAATACCAAATGCTTTTTCTAACCTTGGTCGCCGCATGTCAAGATCTACTATAAGAGTCTTCTCGCCATTTTGCGCAAACGCTTGCGCCATGTTTGCGCAAATAAGGGTCTTTCCATCACCAGGTGTTGGGCTCGTAACAAGTATTTTCTTTATTTTCTCAGTTGAAGAATAAAGAACATTCGTTACGGCAATTTTTATTGCTTCAGAAGAAGGAGACGTGGGATCTCTTGACATGAAAATCTCGTTTTCTTTTTCCCTTAGATCAAGTTGTGGTATTCTGCCGATTATCGGTATGCCATCAGATATTCTTTCAACCTCTTCTTCTTCTTTCAGGGTCCTATCTGCGTATTCCACTACAAACACTATTAGAAGGCCAAGGAATATTCCCAAAGTTCCGCCTATCGCAAGAGATAACTTCTTATTTGGCTTAATAGGTTTAGTTGGTACGTAAGCGGTATCTATTATCTCTGAATTCCCAGTTATTCCCGCTTCACTTATCTTCGTCTCTTCCAATTTTTCTAAGAGCAATGTGTAGAGATTTTCTTTTACTTTGAGCTGCCTTTCAAGATCTGCAAGTTTTTGCTCAAGTAGGGGCAAAGTCCTTAGCTTATCTTCGTAAGTAGAGCGAATCTTTTTCATGGCATCAAGTGTCGTTTGTAGCACCTCTGTTTTGGCCTCAGCAGATATAATCTGATTGTAAAGTTGCTGATAAAGTGGATTAACAGTTTCCACATGTGATGATATGATGTTTGTCACTTGTTTTTCGAGTTGAGCTTCGGTTTCTTGAATCTGTTCTTTTATAGATTTTATACGTTGATCTGTTGGAGGATAAAGTGACTCCATGCCGGCAAGTTGAATTTTCAAATCTACAAGCTTGGATTTTAGTTGTGAAACTAACGGATTAGATGAAATCGTCGTGGCAGAAACTATAGTTTGGTTCACATTTGCCAGCAATTTTTGAGCACTTCGAATTTGAGTTCGTGTCGCGGCAAGGTCCAATTCAAGAGAGTTTATCTGTTGATCGTAACTCGTTATTGCTTTAAGTAACCAATTGGCTTCGCTGCTCAACTCAAAAATGCCATTTTTTTCTTTAAATTCGCGTATTGTATTCTCCACCTTTGTAAGATCATTTTCAACAGAAGGCACCTGTTCTTCTATAAACGATGCTCTCAAGGAGTACTGCTTCTTGGCAAATTGAGCAAGCTGATTGTTGTAAACCTTTGTAAGATCGTTAGCAATACTTGCGGCAAGCGTAGGATCCGGACTTTGAACGGATATCTTCGCAATTTGTGTGTCTTTTACAGGAGAAACGTTGATCCATGATTGAACGATATTCACGATTTGCTGCAAATTGATATTTTGTTTTCTGGATGGCGATGACTTTCCAATTATCTTTGAAAAAACACCTTGTGTTTTGTGTTCTTGTAAGTATTTTATAAGGTTAAGGTCTTTTATAACCTTTTCAACGTTCGATCTGCTTTTTATAAGCTCGAACTCTGTAGAAAGATCTTTAGAAGTAGTGCTGTATCCCATTGCCACTTGTGAAAATATGTCTGAAACTGAGGCTGCGCCTTTAGGTTCTAGCCTTATTGTTGCCGAAGCTTCATAAATAGGTGTGGCAAAATAAAGATACATACCGGTTAAAGCAAGCATTACAACGACAATTATAAAAAACCACCAAAACCTCTTTTTAAATATTCTCCAAATATCTCCAAGCGTTAGCTCTCGGTATTCTTCTCCATTGTCCATACCTTGATTCATTCAAAAATCCTCCTTGCCATGATTTTGTGGTAAATCCCATTTATTACATACAAATTCATCAGTTTTACTTAAACTTTCCCCATGAATAATATCACATCTTACATTGAAATCTCTACCCCTATTCTTAAATCGTAAAGCCATAAATCTCCCAAAACAGGGTTGTCATTAGGTGTATCCTGATTTCTAAAATTGGTAACATACCTTAAATCAGCACTTCCAAACATTTCAATTTTCTTTGCCATTGGAATTTCGATTTGAGCGTACACATTCTTAGTATCTTCAACAATTCCCGTTGGAGTTGTAGCTTGATAATCATTAGTGTTGTAATTGCTTAACGTTGTTATACTTCCTTTTTTAATCCAATTAAAACCCAATTTTAGATTCATAAAAGATGAATGCCCTTTATAAAATAAATTAAGTGCTTCAACATCCGGACCATAAATGTATCCAAAAGGATAATCGGTAAAAAGACGAGAAGATGGATTGTTAGAAGCTCTCATAATTCGATTGGTAAAAGTCAAATATGGTTGCCATCTGTTGTACATCCACGGACAATTGTAATAGTATTCCACGCCTATTTGGGAGAGATTCTGCCAATCACCCCAATTTTTTGTCATTCCAAGGCCGTATCCGTAAGCTGTAGGTTTATAATTCACGGCTTCGGTAGGCATGGTTACATCATCGATAACAAGTTCACCGTAAAGATCCATATCATTAAATGGAACGTAGCTAAAATCTGCGTCTCCAATGACGTTAGAATAACCTTCACCATACGTGTTGTGCCATATGATAAATGGATTTACATCTTGGATATCCAGAAATTTTCCACCTATGAGGTTAAGCTCTCCTATGCCAACTCTAAAATTCTTAAAAACAAGAAAATCAATACGATGCGCGGCAAGAGTTTTAGCGTATTCTTTGTAAACAAAACCATGAGCATTGCAATCGGGAGATTTAGATTGTTCATCGAATTCTTTATGCGTTAAGACAGGATCAACCGTGATCAAATTGTAAGTAAATGTGAATCTCTTGCAAAAACTTGCCAAACTTGTATAAATAAATGATAATTCGTCGTAGTAAGGGGAATTATCTGAAAGTGCCAAAGCGTGGTTCATCGGTCCCCATGAAAGTTGTTCACGACCTATATGAAATGCAAAGTTCTTGTTTGAATAAGAAAGATACCCTTTCGTCGGAAAATTAAAACCTAAAGCAAAACTTGTGGGATTTAATTTTGTAAATGGAAAATTTGTGTTGTCATCCTTATAAAAATAATTTCCCATTTCCTTTCGAAGATCCATGAATATCAAAGCGCAAAAATTGTTTCCAATCGATGTTTTGTACCCAAATGTCATCCAAGGTTTCATGGAATCGTACCTGTACGCCTGGACAAGATCTACCCACTTTGATTTTGGATGGTAAGTCCAATTGTTCGCGGACAATTCTGGAGAAACGCTCATGAAAAATGATGTATTTGGTATGGCTTTTGAATTGTGCAGATCCCGTAGAGAAAAATCAGGAACGTATTTTTCGATAAAATTCACAGGCAACGGCCATGATTCCATGGGTAAAATTTCTCCCTTTGTTGAAAGATAAGCTTCAATCATCCATGCTTGAGAATTTGAATGTTCGAAAAGCATGGCTTGATTTGCGAATGACACCGTGAACAACGACAACACCAAAAAAGCAAACGTAAAAATAAGCTTGTTCAATTAAAATTCCCCCTTAACTTACATTCATTCTAACATCTATTTTTCAACTTGCTCATTCGCACTGAGCATGAGCATATAAACACACGAACAAAAACAATTAAAACTCATTTCAAAAATTGAATTTCAGATACATTGATAAAGATAAATTATTTGTATCAAATCCCTTTTTGAGTTCAGCATTTTGAATATTTTCGTACAATATAAAAGGTTTGAAACTCCAATTTCTCCATTTTACAACCATTCCTAAAGTCAGAATATTTCTCGTTTCTACAACAGAATCATCGAGCCAATGAGTGCCTTCTGGAGTGTGTATCAACCCATGCCACGGAATAGTTGGTGTTCTCTTTCCAAGCCTTACACGTTCATAACTTACAGATAAATCCCCAAAATTTGCCGGGTAAACAATTTGCATTTTAAGTGCGTCGTTATTTTCACCGTACTTGTAACCTAGCATATTTCCATCAACTTTATCATATTTCGGATAAGCGATGTACGCATAAGATATTGGTGTATTTGGACTTCTTTCAAACGTGTAAGCCGTTGCACCCGCGTATTCAACAGCAATATTTGTGTTCCATAACCTTGTCTCTCCACCTATGAGCCATGCCAATTTGTTTGGATTTTGAAACTTATTCGGTGCAAATATGGCATTCATGTCCAAATCGTCCGCCAAAAATTCTGAGTAAATTCTTGAACACCCAAAAGTGTAATTGGCGCTAAAACCAACAAGCGCGTTATCGTTTATATTCTGGTACCAACTTGATTTTGGATCTTCCTGTCTAAAAACCTGAATTGCAGGATACGGCAACATTAAAAATGCGTACCACGGGTCAAATTCCCTCATAAACAAAATGGATTCTTCATATGAAAGCGATAATCCTTCCAAAGGATGTACAGTAAAGCATCTGTAATACAACGATCTGGGATTGACATCATTTAAGAGTAGCATATCTTGCTTAAACGTAAAAAAAGAATTTGGTTTATATCGAAGTGAGAAACCGTTGAAAGGTCCGGCGCTATCACTTAAAAACAAGTGATAAAATTTTCCCGGTCCCTCAACAAAATGCATTCTCCCAATTTTGGTTTGTAATGTATTTATTGAGTTAAATAAAAAATAAGAATTATTTATGTACCAATAGTGTCCCAGAGTCATATAGCCGTAAAATGGACTTACCATGTCATCTTTTCTCATTTGATAATCGTAAACGTATGAAAATGCGGAAAAATTCACACTTCCAGCCATGCCTATAAAATCAGTAATATGAGCAGAATCAAAAGTTACATTACCGTACAAATTCATTCCTATTCCAGCTAATGGAAGAAAAAGCAACATTATTAGGGCTAACTCACAAATTACCTGTTTTATTTTCTTGCCTTTTCTCAATTTGATTCCCCCTTATCGTTCATTCAATCTTTTTTCTTCGACTAAACTTTTTAACTATCATCTTAATTTCATTTCTTGCAAAGAAAAGGACCATGACGCTCGCGACGAAAAATTCCAAAACAAGTTTAAATCTTCGGACATACGAGAAAGAGGAAACAAAAAAGTGTACACGTACAAAACTGAAGCCAAAATTGGAAGGATCGTTTTCACACTGAAAAGATGGAAAATTTTGTGATGATACTTTAAATCCACGGTAAGTGTTAACATCCAAAATATTCCCACCACACTAGAAGATGCGGCTATACCAGCTTGTTTGAAGGATCTCATTAGCCACCAATCCATTCCGGCATTTAACAAGATAAATGGAATCGAAAAAAGCGCTAGTCTCAAAGTATGCTTTTTTGCCATGTAAACATTGCTAAGTATGCCATTCAAAGGAATTGTCAATATCATGATTGAATAGCCTATCAAAGCGGATGAGGTGATTGCAGTTGAATTCGTGTTGAAAGCTCCCCTCTGGTATATTACCTCTACTATCCAAGATGCCGCAACTATCGTAAAAGCCGCTATAGGTGACAACATTTCAATCACGGTTTCATTTAAAATTCTCGTTTTCCTTTCTAAGGCTTCATCGTCCATAATAGCAGTACTTTCAGATACACTTGTAAATGAAGAAGTTATGAGTCCACTTGAAGCCAATCCAGATATCATTCCAACTATAGAAAAAGAATAAGTCAAAGCGGAAACGCTTCCAACGGGTAAATATGCCGCAAACGCCTTGTCCACAATGCTGTTTATGGTTCCAACGGTAATAGAAAGAAAAAGTGGTGCCGCCAAATACAAAGCTTTCATCATTTGGTGTGTAAAAGGCCTTGCGAATGGAAATGCCGTCCATATTTTTTTACCAAACAAGTATGCAACAAATGCCATTGAAGCAGTTCCCGCTGTCCAGGCTACGGCGTAAGATGCCGCACCCATCTTCGAAGCCAAAAGCAAAAGAACTGGAATTGTAATGAGATTAAAAGTAAAACTTGCCAACGAATATTGAAAAAACATCCTTTCAGCCCGAAGAAACGTTCCAAATATGTTTGTTAAACCTGTAAAAAATGGGAGGATGGAAAATATCCTCAAGTACTTGGTAGCCAGAAAAAAGGTTTTCTTAGGAAATCCCGGCGCAAAAACGTTTATAAACAAATCTGGAAACAGAAACAGAATTACTCCGAAGACAAGTAGAAAAACAGAGATAAATCCAAGCAAACTACGAGCAAATCGCTTTGCCGATTTATCGCCATTTTTTGCCTTCTCCTCAAGATACATTGGGATGGCAATCGCCGCAAAAGAAGAAGAGATTATTGTTGACACAAATCCCGCAGGTTGTTGCGCAATTATAACAGCATCAAATCCACGACTTGTTCCGAAAAGCGCACTGGTAATTATTTGTCGTATAAAACCAAGCACTTTGGAACCTAAAGCAAAAGTTGTAATCCATACGGCTCCGGCAGCTATTGTTTGTTTTGAGTTTAAAATATTAGAAATCATGGATTTTTTTGAGTTTGACACGCTTTTTCCCTTTCTTATCTTTATTTCATTATCTCTTTAACCATGGGAGAATTTGTTTGCTAAACTCTCTCTCTTAAAAACTCCATCCAAAATTCAATGACACTTTTTTCTTGGAATTGTCCAAATTGATCATACACGCAACGAAATATGACGTTAAATATCCAATTGCGGCTCCGACTAAGACATCACTTGGATAATGAACGCCGTAGTAAATTCTTGAAACGGAAATCCATGTTGCAACTAAATAAAAAAACGGCGACAACCTTGGAAAGTTCATACTCCAAATGTAAGCAGACTCAAAAGCCATTGCGGCATGCCCAGAAGGCATGGAATACCCCTTCGCTTTTGCTCTTTGAATAACCCATGCATATCTTTGAAAGGGTCTTGGGCGCTTCAAAATATTTTTTAAAAGATAAACTTCCATTGCAGTTAATGCTGCCGATACCAACGAAATCCTTGGAGCTACGAATACACTCGACAAACCAACCGCCCCAGCAAAAATATTTGTGGCTATAAAATCTTTGCTAAAGTCATACAACTTGCAATTTTGAGCGTTAACAGCTTTCAAAAATTCAACATCAAAGTTATCCGCGTATGATGATGAAAAGAGAAGAAACATCAAACATGTGATCACTAAAAATTCTTTCATTGGCCTTGCACATTTCTCCACAATTGAATGCCACTATTTGCAAGATTAAATAGCGATGTCACATTGCTTATTATTTGCATCACATCAACGCTTAAAGATTGCGGAACGTATACTATATCCCCAGGACTTAGCACCAAATTGTTGGCTGAAACTCCGTTTTTGGAAAGATCTAAAACTTCCGGAGAATTATTCGGGCCTCCTTTAAAAATAAAAGTCCTTGAAAGTTCGGCGTTTTTAGTTGTACCTCCGGCTTTCAATATGGCTTCCAACACAGTCATGTCTTTCTCATATTGAAATACCCCAGGTCTTTTTACTTGCCCAAAAACGTACACCTTCATTGTTGAAATGGTTGGTGCGTACACAATTTGTCCCGGGTAAATCTTTATGGAAGATATTTTTTTTGGAGAAACACTTAAAGTGGTTGTTTGTGTAGATGAGATGATCTGTACGGTTCCAATGTCCCAATTCAAAAGTCCTCCAGCCATTCCCAACACTTTCAGCAATGGCTCAGGAGAAGAAATCTCAAACGTTCCAGGCCTTTGAACATTTCCAATTACGGCAACGTAATTTTTATCGCTTTTTGGTGCATAAACAAAAGCGCTGTTAGGTATTTTTTCAAACGCGCGCAAAGGAATTTCGTTTTTTTGGTATGTGGTAACGTTTCCAAATTGATCCATGACAATTATCGTACCCGCGGCATCCTTTTTCAACCCCCCAGCTTTGGATACCACTTCTCCCAAAGTTACAGTTTGCTCTGGCAAATACGTTTGTTCTCCAGGCTTTTGAAATTCACCATAGGTAAACACGCTTTGATTGTTTTCAGGTTCAACAAAAACAAACGTTCCAGATGGAATCATAACGTCATTAGTCTTCAAAGATTCGCTCGTGTAAGTTTCAACTTTAGACGAACTTTCAAAACCTTTGGACGTGTATTTAAATTTTGATGGTTGGCTCACGTAAACTTTGTACTTTTGTAGAGATATTCCAGCTTTAGCAAGAACTGTTCGCAATGAGAGTACTTCATTAGGTTGAACTGCAACCATTCCGGGCTTGGAAACTTCTCCATACACGTATGCCCATTTATTGTTCTTTTCAACGACAATTGTATCACCAGTTTTAAGTTTAATATCCGTACCGCTGTAATTGCTTGAAACTTCAACTATTCTCTCTGATCCATTGCAACTTATTATTTTTGCCTTTGATGAAGCATCTTTTGAAAGCCCTCCAACTTTTGCCAAGGCCGTAATGAGGGTTTCCGGTTCGTTAGGTCCAAAATCAACTCTTCCCGGTGATTTGACGGCTCCAAGCATGTAAACGTATCTTTCAGAAGCCCGTGGAACATAAATGAGAGCTCCATTTTTTATCTTTTCATCCGTTGAACCGGCGGTTATAGAGTAAAGATCGTACGTCCTCTTCTCTCCATTTTCAACTAAGATAATCTTTCCAAGATTCTGCGCTGGTATAACACCACCCGCTTCAGACAAAGCACTTCCTATTGTTAATGGCATTCCTGGTAAAAATGAAACACGTCCAGGATTTCTAACCGCCCCCACGACGTAAGCGTAAAATTCTTGTTCTTCAACGTAAACAAGCGTTCCATTCTCTATTGGAACACTCACCTTTCCGGAAAGTACGTCCGATATTTTATATTCGTGAGTAAACGAAGAAGAAACAATTTTGATCTTCCCTGTTGCTTTTTCTTTCACTATCCCGCCCGCCTTTGAAAGTGCGCTCAAAACGGTTTCATTTTCATTTGGTAAAAACGTTACCAGTCCCGGTTTTTCAACTGCTCCCAGCACGTACGCAAATCTTTGAATCTTCCTTGGAATCACAAAAATAGATCCAGGTACAATCTTAACCTTTGGCAATTTACCCTTGTAAATTCCACTCAAATTGTAGGTATGAGATGCAACCGTGTTGTCTTTCGTAAAAACCAAAATATTTTTGACATCTGCAGCCTGTGTAAATCCCCCCGCCCCCTTTATTACGTCTAATATTGACATATTTGGAGTGTACTTAACTATTCCAGGTTTATTCACTTCTCCCATAACAAATACTCCTGTTTGTTCTTGCGATGGTACAACAACAGTATCTCCATCTGAAACCACGGGATCTACCACATTTTTTCCATCGTAAAAACCAGAAAAATTTACAATTTCCGTTTTTCCATCTTTTTCAACAATCCTAATGTTGTAAAGATCAGAGTCCGGAAGAACTCCCCCAACGAGCGAAAGAATCATGGAAAGCCTTAACGATGGTTTTGAAATTTGAATAGCCCCTGGATTCTCAACAGCTCCCAAAACGTATACGACAAAAGGTGCGTATTTTTGAATTGAAATAGTTACCTCAGGATTCGAAACAAATGCCTCCAATTTCTTGGCCACAACGGCACTCAAAGACTGAACGCTAAGCGATTTGGCGTAAATATCTCCAACAGGAAAAATCTGCACATGTCCATCTGGTCCTATAGTATATTGATTCGTAAATTCTTGATGACCGTAAACTTGAACACTTATAACATCTCCCGGTCTTAGCAAATAGGTGGATGAAAACGCCATTGATCCGATCGTAAGAATTGATAAAACTAAAAGCAAGAAGAAAAAATTACCTTTTTTCATCAACACTCACCCTCATTTTTTATTTTTTTTAAACATTTTTAGCCTGAATTGTTGCCTTATAGCCTTCTTTATTGCCTTGCTTATTTTTAGTTTCATACCAACTAATAAGGAATGGCAATATTAGCTGGCTAAACAGGCTGATAATTACTTTCGTAACAGACGTCAAAAGTTAATTTTACATCTTTTTTAGAATTTTTAAAAAGGGCACGCCTCTATTTTACACTCAAATTAGCACTTTTGCCATCGTTTTCTTAATTTTTACGCACAACACGAGCAATCAATTTGCATAATTCAAAATGTACAAGCTAAAATCTTTTGAAGTATATCATCAATACAAATTTCTATGCAAATGATTTGTTGACATATTTAGATTTTTGATCTATAATTTTGCGTCGTATGACAAAAAAGTAAATTTTTATAGCATTGAACCCATTTGATTCAAATATGGGATGACGATTTGCAAATCGATCTAGTCGGCTTAGGGAGGTTAAAAACAGTTGAAAATTAAAATGCTTAAAATATCGCTACTGATTGTAACAACGCTTACACTTTCGATCATATTAAGTGGATGCTTCATCATGCTACCTCAAGCACCATACAATTTGGTGGTTGTAAAAACCACATCCAACAGTGTATCGCTCCGGTGGAATGAGTCATCGAGTAACGTAACTGGGTTTCAAATTTCACGAAGTACAAACGACGCGAGTTTTACCAAGGTTGGAAACGTTGGAAAAGATGTCAGCGTTTATACAGACACATTCAACATACTACCGGATACCGTTTATTATTATAAAGTGAGAGCCTACAACAAAAATGGGAAGTCCGATTGGAGTAATGTAGCCACCGCCTTAACCAAACAAATCGTGCCTTCTAAACCATACAACCTCCACATAATAAAATCTTCACAGAAAGAAATAACGCTCTCGTGGAATGAAACATCCCAAAATGTGAAATGGTTTAACATTTGGAGGAAATACGGATCACAGCAATTCACGTTATACGCAACAGTAGATGGTACACTCACACAATTCACGGATTCAAATCTCGATCAATGGCACAATTATTCTTATGCCGTGAGTGCGTACAACACAGCAGGTGATTCCCCAAAAAGCAACGTTGTTACTTCTACAAGGCCTGGAACGATAAAATGGAAAAAAGGAACGGGGGGATATGTAAGCTCATCTCCGGCGCTTTCCGATGACGGATATGTTTACTTTGCAAGCGAAGATGGATACATTTATTCGTGCGATCAAAATGGCAACTCCCGTTGGAGACACAACGCATTTTCAACTAATCAAAAGATATCAATCGCACTCGCTGCAAACTCTGACATGTATTACACAACGCCGAAAGGCACATTTTGTGCACTGAATTCAAATGGAGAAAAAAAGTGGTCTTTTTCGATATCATCACCTCCTTTCGCCCCCTTGGTTGGAAAAAACGGAAACATCTACACAACTACTCAAGACGGATCTTTACTTAGAATCACTCAAAACTCATCCCCCTTCAAACTTGTTGGTGTGGGTTCTCAAATAACCACTCCGCCCGTTATCGCTAACAACGCCATCTACTTTGGAACTAAAAACGGCTATCTCTATGGTTTCGATTTAGATGGAAACCTCAATTGGAAACATCCATTTTACGCCTCGTTGAACCACATAGCACCTGGCAGCAATGGAGTGATATACGTATCCACCACAGATGGCGTTGTTTATGCCATAAACTCATATGGCGTTCCTTCATGGTATTGCAACCTTTCAACCGCACCGACGAGTTCTTTTGCCATAAATTCAGATGGAACACTTTACATAGCAGCGGGAAATACACTTTACGCCATTGATACATCGAATGGTTACATCAAATGGACGTACCAAGCGAATGGAAAAATAACATCCACACCAGCAGTTGCGGACAACGGAAATGTTTATTTTGGTAGTGACGATGGCAACCTCTATTCATTAGATAAAAACGGAAATGTATTATGGAAGTTCCATACCTATGGAAAAATAGAAACATCTCCAGTTATCGACCAAAATGGGACTATTTACTTTGGGAGCGATGATGATTATCTTTACGCGATTTATGGCACATCTCAAGGCCTTGCAAACTCGAACTGGCCCATGTACAGAGGAAATGCAAGACACACGGGGATGTGAAGAATTGAAAAATTCATAGTATCATCCTTTTAAAGTTGCCCTTAGTAGCAACTTGTTGCGAAGGTCATCCCGAACTTGATTCAGGATCTCTTAAAGAGATCCCGCCTCACAGGCCGGAATGACGTTACCAGAAACTTTGTGCATTTTTTAGACTTGCATAATTTGAGTTAATAACATAAAGGGAAACAAAGGGGTATTCCAGTGACGATCAAAGAAATGGCTTTACGAAAGAAACTCATAATTTTATTATTCTTTTTAATACTTTTAGCAATCCAATTTGTTTGGAGTAAGAATTGGCATTATGCGTATTTTTCTTATTTCCTTCAAAATCTAATTTTGGATGTTACCATAATATTAGGAGTTTATGCGTTCAAGGGTTTTGATAGTTCAACAGTGCGTTCTTCCAATGCTACCTTAATTTCTTACATCTTAGGTACGGCCGTAGGTTCTCTTTTCACGGTGGTAGTACTACTCCTTTTTTTCTATCCAAGAATCTCAAAAAACATATTCATATTAACAGATATAATCTCGGCTTTTGTGCTTCCCCAGCTTAATTATTTTTTATTCAAAACGATGATCAAGAATCTCCCAACTAAAACATATCTTGTCATAGGCAAGAAAAATGAGTTTGGAGATATTATGAAAGAAATAGAAAAAGCCTCCTTGGAAAAAGTGCAAGTTTATCGTTATATGAATCCATCAGCAGAGTCACTCTTGAAAGAAATTTCAAATCAAAAAGAATTTGACTCGATCTTGATAGGCGATATCAAGCTTGCCGAAAGCGTTGAAGATATACTAAAAAAATTCAAAGATGTTGAATATCTTCCTTATATTGTAGAAAATATCCTTGAGAAGCTTCCTTTAAGTGTTATAGAAAAATTCAAGGAATATTATGAAGTGTCGTTCAAAAATGCAAAAGAGAGTCCAGCAGAAAGAGGATTTGATATAGTTTTTTCTATAATTTTGTTAATTCTTTTTTCTCCAATAATGGCATTGATCGCTTTCCTCATATTTTTAGAGGATGGCAAACCGATCATATTTTCTCAGTACAGAATAGGAAAAAATGGTAAGCCATTTAAATTTTACAAGTTTAGATCCCTTAGGGCAGAAAAACAAGAAAAATTAGAAAATCCAAATGCTGGCATTGAAAAGCGTGTTCTAAAAATTGGAAAGGTAATCAGAAAAATACGCTTTGACGAAGTGCCTCAATTTTGGAATGTACTAAAGGGAGATATGAGCATCGTGGGCCCTCGACCAGAAATGAAAGAATTTCATGATATGTGTATGAAAAAAATACCCTTTTATGAAAACAGACTCAACTTGAAGCCAGGCATTACTGGTTGGGCTCAAATAAATTACAAGCACACCTCTACATTGGATGATTACAAACAAAAAACAGAATATGACTTGTGGTACGTTAAAAATAAAAGTGTATTTCTCGATCTTAAAATAGCATTACAGACTTTAGAAACCATGGTTGGGATGAAGGGGGCGAGATAAGCGATGGTGGGAAATAATGCTTTTGATTATTTTTTAGTTTTTGTTTCTCTCTAGGAGTGTGTGGATAAAAAGGCGAAAGGAATTGTCAAAGACAGAAGATGTTCTTTTTACACGAGATTCAGAAATAAGATGATTTACAATGGGCAAAGATATTTTCTTTGAGAACCTGAATAATTTCAAAGTTTCTCAGAAGGTCTTCAAATGATATTAACTTTCATTTGTCTGGGGTTTGGAAGGCAGGATAAGTAAATTTTTGGGGGAAATCTAAATAAACTCACGT
>WFYR01000026.1 GCA_015489955.1 Mesoaciditoga sp.
ACAATAGCGGTGAAGGGTCCTTTGCCTTTAGGAATTGTAAGTTCCGCAGGCAACTTCCACTTTTTACCTATTTCCACTTTTTCAACGGTGAATTTTGAAGTGTCCACGTAAGACGGAAGCTTGTATTTTTGAACGTTTGCCTTTAAAAACCACAAACCAGCCATTTTTAAATTGTCATCGAAAACCATTTTCACGTTTAAATATTCTTTTTGAAATTCAGTAGTGGCAATGACTATTACATACCCTTCGCTTTTTTGAGCGTTAAGATTTTCTATCTTGATGAATTTTCCAGCTTGCATTTCTATGCTATTCCAGATGGCTTTCAATTTCTGAGGAGGCAAAACATCTTTTACCTGTGAGTTGAACATCTTTTGGGCTTCAAAAAAATTCCCAGACGAAAGGTATCCCATAAACGCTTTTGCCTTTGTAAAGTAGGCATTCGGATAGTTTTGTGCCATAGCCGTAAATGAAATGAGAGAAAATAAGATGGAAACAAACAACACAACAAAAACAGTCTTTTTCATAGAAACTTCCTCCTTTGCCATTCTATTGAGAATCTTATTCTTTATCAAATCAAATTTTTTCGATCCTCACCGCCGTACCGTACGCGACTATTTCAGCCGCGCCTGACATTATTTGACTGGTTGCAAGCCTTACCGTAATCACGGCATCGGCGTTCAAATTTTCTGCTTCATCCGTCATTCTCTCTATTGCGAGTTCTCTCGAACGCGTAAGCAATTCTCTGTATCCCTTTATTTCTCCACCAACTATGGTTTTCAATCCCGCCGCTATGTCAACGCCAACGTTTCTTGAAAGCACGGCATTTCCCCTTACCAGTCCAACGTACTCTTTAATCTTGTAACCTGGTATGTTCTCGGTGGTTGAAATTATCATTTTTTTCTCATCTCCCTCTCTGTTTTTGAAATCAAAGATCTTTGAACTTGAATTGAAAATATCCACAAACAAATATCACAGCGAATATCCCAAGTGCGACAAATGTCGAAAAAATATTCACTCCCTTGCCGAATAACACCTCGTCCTGAGCCATGTAAGAAAATACGTTTAAAAACTTTATCTCCCTTACAAAACTCGTGATGTACAAACCTATGTAAATTGCAATTCCGACAACAAGAGGCTTCATCTGATCTTTAAAGAGCAAAGAAAGATACATTCCTATTTGGTAAAGCAAGAGACCACCTATCGTGCTGGTGAAAGTCCATGATAGCACTTGGGATGGTTGAAGATGATATCCTGCAAGTTGGGCAGCGATAAGGTATCCAATCCCACCAGAAATAACGATGATGGAAAAGGCGATCCATCCAATTGAATTCTTTGAAATGTATACTTGCCATCTTGTCATTCTTGAAGCGATGAGGTAAATGGTTTTTTTCGAAAACTCTTTGCTAAATGAAGAAGAACTTAGAATTATCGCGAAGATGGCCACAAGCTGAATATAGCTCTTTCCAAACCATTGGCTGAAGGAATAATAAGTGAAATTCGTTGAAATTTTACCAACGATGCTCGCTATTTTGGAAGAATTTTTTATGTACTGTTGAATTTCCGGGGAATTCAAAGCTCCAATTGCGAAATTTCTCGTAAGTACCACTACCACCGCAGAAGAAATCATCACGACGAGCAACACGATAAATCTTATCTGCAACATTTTCCACTCTTTCTTCATAGTGAATCACCCTTTACCAGACTTAAGAACGCATTTGAAAGTGTGGTTTTCTTCTTTTCCTTCAAATCGTCCAATGTACCGTTATACAAAAGTTCGCCTTCTTTGAGAATTATCAAGTCGTCGCACACCTCTTCAACCTCAGAAAGAATGTGAGATGAATACACAACAGTTTTGCCTTCCAATACGCTTTCTTTTACAAGGGAGAGCACTTCGTGACGCACGATCGGATCGAGTCCCCAGGTTGGCTCATCTAAAACGTACAAATTCACATCTTGAGCAAAGGCCAGGGAAACGTACAGCTTTGTTCTATTTCCTTGCGATAGCTCCCCAACTTTGCCATCTAACTTCAATGAGAAACGTTTAGCCATACCTTCAAATCTTGAAAAAGAAAAATTCGGCGCAAATGAAGCAAAAATATCAACCATCTTTGAGATTTTCAACCATTCATAAAGGTTTTTTCCTTCTGGGACAAATGAAGCGTTCTTCACTCCATCTGGAAATGGAGTTTTACCAAAAACGCTTATACTTCCATCGGTTGGTTTTATCATCCCCAGCATGCATTTGAGAAGTGTTGTCTTGCCAGCGCCATTCGGACCCAATACCGCGAATATTCTTCCTTCTTTAACTTCAAAGTTAACGCCTTTCAAAGCTTTGACACCATTATGATAAATTTTCACAAGCGACTCAGCCTTGATCACCATCATCTATCACCTCTTTTACGAGCGTAAACAATCTCTTTTGCAGTTCATCATTGCTTATGGGAAATTTTCTCATCTTTTTCAGGATTTTCCTTATTTCTTCTTCAAACTCATTTAAGCGTTCTTGCATTGAGTCACGTGGAGGTTTGGCAACTTTGTACCCTACACCAGCAATGGAATAAATGTATCCTTTTTCTTGAAGAATCATGTAGGCTTTTGCTATGGTATTTGGATTCACATTTAAATCTAACGCCATTTTTCTTATTGATGGTAATTCTTCTTCCTCTTTCAAAGCACCGGATATTATCAAATCTACCATTTCGGTAATTATCTGCTTGTAAACGGGGACATCTGAGTGATAATCTATTTTCATTCCACACATCACCGACCTACTGAACTAGTACAGTAATACTATATCAAAAAGTGAAAATATTGTCAATGATAACTTTGAACTTTTAATCTTATTATTTCCTTTTGTTATAATCTAAAAGAGATCAAGCCGTGCATTAAAGCCCTGAAAAATTCAAGTGAGTTTTTGGGTAACTTAAATACAGAAATTCAAAGGAGAATAAGGTGAGAAAAGAAAAATTCATATTGATGCTTTTCATCGTTTTGATAATGGTTACCATGCTTTCTGGATGTTTTTTGTTTAAAGTGAGTAACGATCGTAAAGCTTCTATGGGAATTATTCAAGGAAGAGTGGATGTCTACATTGGAAAAAGTCCTTTTATTTCATCACAAAAAGAAAAAACGTCAAAATTCGCTGTGTCCTTGGAAAAATCAAATGGTATCAAAAACTGGATAAGTGATGAGATTGTAGTTGGCCTTAAAAACCAAAAAACTCCATCTGCCGTTTTTGCAAAAAATGCTATTCCATTTTCTTACGAGATAAAAGATGAATTGAATACACCAAATAGGAGTTTAAACGCGGTTCTTTTAAAAGTTTCAACTAATGTTTCTAAAGCCATTGAATTTTTTGAGAAAATGCCAAATGTTAAGTACGTAGAACCGAATTACACAGTTCACGCTCTCAGTCCAAATGATCCGTATTATTCTTCCCAGTGGAATCTTCCAGATATAAGTGTGCCTCAAGCATGGAAAGTTACGAAAGGGTCTAACACTGTTATCGTCGCGGTGTTAGACACCGGTGTATCTTCCACTCATCCGGATCTTCAAAACGTTTTGGTCCCTGGATATAATTTCGTTTCGAATAGTACAGACACTGATGATGACTACGGTCATGGAACGCATGTAGCTGGAATAATAGATGCTGACACAGATAACACCAAAGGTATTGCCGGAATAGATTGGGGAGAAAAGAATTCCGTGAAAATCATGCCAATAAAAATTCTCGATTCTTCTGGAATAGGTAACACTATGGATATTGCCAAGGGCATAGTTTACGCTGTTGAACACGGTGCAAAAATTATAAATATGAGCTTTGGAGGAAAGAATTACTCACGTGTAGAAGAGGAAGCCTGTCAATACGCTCGGAACAATGGTATAACATTTGATCGCAGCGGCTGGAAATGAAGACTTGAATTCGTTAGATTACCCGGCAGCGTTTCCCGCTGTAATAGCTGTGTCCGCCGTTGGACCAAATAACACACGTGCGTATTATTCAAATTACGCGAATAACGTGATATGGGCTCCCGGCGGAGATATAGACTTTGGAAAAAGTGGCGAGATAATCAGTACTTATTACTCCACTTCAACGCATAAAAATACCTACGCTTACTTGCAAGGTACTTCAATGGCCGCTCCACATGTGGCGGCTGTAGTCGCATTGATGGTTTCTAATGGAATAACGAATTCATCGGATATATTGAATATTTTGAAAAAAACGGCAAAGGCTATCCCGGCTTCTTCGAATTACGGTGGTTACGGTTTGGTAAGCGCTTACAATGCCGTTACTTACAATGACGGATGGGAACCTTTGATAATTTGGGCCGAAGATTCAAATGGTTCCGTCGCAACCACGACTTTCATGCAAAACGATGGGAGCTTTGACTTAAAGCTTTCACCTGGTACTTATAAAATCTACGCCTGGCAAGATTTCAATAAAAACGATTTCATAGACGCGGGAGATTTTTATGGATACCTTGGTTATCACGGAAGCGCAGATAATTCAGTTGAAAGCGTAAGCGTCACGAGTGGAAAAACCGTTAAAATTCATCTTTACGTGAGCCCAAAAATAAACGAATCGAACATTCCATCGATTTTATCAAAACTTGTTAAATACAAGAAGCAGGTTACAAAAGAGCACTACGCTAATTTGTTAAAATGAAAAAGAGGGCGATCTTTGCCCTCTTTTTCCAACTTTTTCGTTTTTTACAATTCTTATTGCGGAACTATCAACCCGTAATTACCGTCTTTTCTTCTGTAAAGCACGTTTATCTGATCGCTTTCCGAATTTCTGAACATGAAAAATTCGTGATCAAGAAGATCGAGTTGCATCATGGCTTCTTCTAAACTCATAGGCCTGAGTTCAAATTTTTTAACCTTTACCACTTTTTCGGTCTCTTCGGGTGTGTTTTCAGAACTCACTTCTTCCACATTTTTCTCACGTTTTAATGTTCTAAAGCGTTCTTTGAATCTCTTGAGCCTTCTTTCAAGATTGTTTATCGCGTTATCTACCGCCGCGTAAAAATCTTTTGTACTTTCTTCGGCTCTTACTATTATGGAACGCATTTTAAGCGTTACTTCAACCGTGTAAAGCTGCCTCATCTTTGAGAAGCGAACCTCAACTTCACCGTCATCATCATTAACCAATCTCTCTAACTTGGCCATTTTTTTGGAAAAGTATTCTTTCATTGCATCGCTGATCTCTAAGTTTCTGGATTTGTACTGTATTTTCAACTTAAATTCCTCCTTTCTTATCTTCTCCCCTTGACCATACCCCTTTTTTTATGTTAAACTTCATTTTGTACGGGGTCGTGGCGCAGTTGGGAGCGCGCTTCCTTCGCAAGGAAGAGGTCGTGGGTTCGAATCCCATCGACTCCACCATAAAGACAGGCGCACGGCCTGTCTTTTATTTATTGCTTTCTTCCTCCAATTCCGCTTTTCTTTCCTGAATTATCTTTTCCTGCAAATTTCGAGGAACTTCATCGTAGTGAGAAAATTTCATGGTGAAATAGCCTTTTCCACTTGTTATCGAATTGAGTTGTGATGAGAATTCAAGCATTTCCGCCAATGGGACCTCCGCTCTTATGAGCTGGTAACCATTTCCCTGTGGCTCCATTCCCTGAATTCTGCCACGTCTCGAATTTAAATCGCCCATAACGTCTCCTGTGTTATCATCCGGTACGAATATTTCAACACTCATAACAGGTTCAAGCAATGTTGGGTTACCCGCCTGCATTCCAAGTTTAAACGCTTGAATTGCAGCGATCTGGAATGCTATATCTGAAGAGTCAACTTCATGATATGAACCATCGTACAGGATGACTTTTATATCATCAACCGGATATCCAGCAAGCACTCCACTTTTCATGGCCTCATGAAGACCTTTTTCAACAGATGGAATGTAATTTTTTGGTATGGCACCGCCGAATATTTTATCTTCAAATTCAAAACCTTTTCCTCTCGGAAGAGGTTCCAGATATATCTTCACGTGTCCGTATTGACCATGTCCTCCACTTTGTTTTTTATGCTTGTATTCTGCCTGTGATTTTTTGGTTATGGTTTCTCTGTATGCGATCTTCGGTTTGCCTAATTCCACTTCTACGTTGAAATTCTTCTTGAGTTTTTCTATGATAACGTCTATGTGCATAGTTCCAATACCGGACGCTACTATTTCACCGGTTTCAGGGTTGAAATCCATGTGGAAGGTTGGATCGGATTCAGCCAGCCTTGAAAGGCCACCCGTGACTTTGTCTATTTCTCCTTTGTTTTTGGCTTTTACCGACTTTGATATCATTGGTTCTGGAAAATCAAAAACCTTACCTTCAACGGTGAAAATTTCAGATGGATCACACAGAAATTCGCCTATTTTACTTTCTTTGAGTTTTGGAATTGAAGCGATATCTCCCACGCTTATTTCTTTGACTTCTTTTTGATTTTTGGCATTCGGAACGTAAAGGTGATTTATTCTCTCCGTTGCTTTAGACGCGCCGTTGTGAATGGTATCACCTGCCGAGATCTTCCCTCTTAAAACTTTTGCATAAGTAACTTTCCCTATGAAAGGATCGACAACAACTTTAAATACAAGAGCTAAAAATGGCGCATCAACTTCCGGTTTTATTTCCTTTCCTCCAACCACATTCACGACATCCATAGGAGAAGCTCCAAACTCTTGCAAAGCATCTAAAAATTCGTTGACTCCTATTCCCTGGGTAGCCGAGCCAGCAAAAACAGGCACTATATCACCTTGAGAATAACCCTTCGTTAAAGCTCCTTCCAGCTCTTCAACGCTCACAGGTTCATCTGCAAAGTATTTTTCCATCAACTCGTCATCCATCTCAACGACGGATTCCACAAATGAAGTTCTATACTTTTCTATTTCTTCTTTCATATCTTGTGGAATATCTTTCTCTACGGCCTTTCCGTTTTCGTATATGTAAGCTTTTTGCTTGATCACGTTCACCACGCCTTTGAAAGACGCACCACTACCGATTGGAACGGTTAAAGCCACTACAGATTTTCCAGATAAAGTTTTTAACTGTTCAATGGCTTTTGCGAAGTCCGCATGTTCTTTATCCATAGCGTTAATGAATGCAGACATAGGGCGTTTGTAGCCTTGCGCTATTCTCCATGTTTTCTCCGTCTGTACTTCTACACCACTTGAAGCGTCCAGAACGGCGCACACGTTTTCTGAGACAAGTGTTGTAGATATAACTTCACCTATAAAATCGGAAAATCCAGGAGTGTCTATGAGTGTGAACGCGTAATCTCCTCTGTCAAATGTGAATACTGACGCATTCACACTGGACTTCTTTTCGATCTCAACGGGATCGAAGTCCATAGTGGTGTTTCCTTGTTCTACATTTCCCATCCTGTCTATGGCTTTATTCAAAAACAGAATGGATTCAGCCAGTGTCGTTTTTCCGCTTCCATTGTGACCTATGAATGCTACGACACGTTTCTTTCTGATATCGGCCACTTTCATGCACCTCCAGTTGTTTTGTCTATTTCAACCCCGAATCCTACCGGGTACAATCCCTTATTGTCGAATTCCACAGCTTTTCCATTTACAATCATTGAAATTTCACTTGAGTTGCTTAAAAGCATGGCTTTTGAAAAACCCATATTCACCATTACATCTGCCATTTCGCTGGTACTCATGATTTTGGGACTCTCCATTTTCACCAAATATAGGTTTCCATTCTTTAAAGCCATCACGAGTGCTTTTTTGCCTTCACACGATTTTATCTCATTTGGCCAGAGTTCTTCTTTTCTCGCATTGGAAACTAGCAAGCACTTCCCCTGGATGAATCCCTTCCACTTTTCAACCGAGTTTAGTCCTAAAGAAAAGAAAAGGTAAAAATCGTCTCCCAGGTGAACATTTTTCAAAAAGATGGCGTAATCCTTTGTTAAAGACAAAATGTACGCATTTTTTGAAACGTGAGGAGCGTATTTCGTGCCAACGATTTTTCCATTTTTAACTTCAAAATAAATTCTGTCTTTTGTGTCCTTTGGTATTTGAAGTGCATAATCATCAGTGTAAAGTATGGCGTTTCCATTTAAACCATTTATCTCATCTACACTGAAAGGCACATTTCCAATGTTAACGCTTATAGTTGGGCTTGTTTCGATTATATCAAATTTTCGATCGTTCCAAACCAAAATTGGTCCATTTTGAAGTGATGAATACGAAAAAATATTCTTTCCCTCTTTGATAAATTCATTGTTTGAATTAGGAAAACCAATGGCAGCCAAAGCGGTAGCGCTGATCATGGAAGTTATCAACTCTTTCTTTCCAATACCTTCTAATGGATGTACAAGTTTTAGAATTCCAGAAGACGGCGGTATCTTAACAATTCCCATTTTGATGGCGTTCTTTTTAAGAGATGTGTACTCAAGAGACTGGTAAGTTATTCCATTTGGTAATTCCACGTTTTTAGATTTTTGAAGAGGTAAAGATGGGTATCCCAACGCGTAAGAGATACTCAATTTTGAAGTGAAAGTTATCCTGAAAGAAACGGAATATTTTCCTCGATCTTCCACCACCAAAGGAGAGTGAGACGGTACGTAATCTTTTGAAATCAAAACCGGAAAAATGGTCACAGTCGAAACCATTCCACTCTTTTCAATTTTCATGATGTCTCCGGTGGGCTTTTTTGTGAAAAAGACGGTAAATCTCTTTCCGTAAAATAACACACCATTTATCGTAAGCGATGGAGCCTTTTTTACGAGAAAGTATCCCACAGGTTCGTCTTCGACTTTTAAATTTGTCAGCTTCAGCATGGACTTCAAAGAAATATACGGCACATTTGTTCCCGTTGCAACATTTTGCAATTTGTAAAGCGCATCGTAAAGACCTTTATGTGTGGAAGTGTTAAAGTATATGAAGTCTTTTCCGTTTGTCACCACGCCATTTCTTCCCCTGTAAGACCACTTTAAGTTGAGTGCGATGCTTACATCTGAAAGTTTAACGTATGGTTGCGCCCACAAAAAAACCTTTCCCAATCGCATTGCCTTGTTGCCATCAACAAGGTAAAGCGATTTGGAAAAGAAAATCGTAACGAAAAAGCCCGTCAAAAGCAAAAAAGAAAGGAATTTTCTACTCATTGAACAACTCCGTGGACAAGCTTTTCCTCCTTCGGTTTGGTATTTTTAATTTCGTAAGCGTTTAAAATCGTATCTGCAGACGATAGAAGGTTCTTTTCATCGTTGTAATAAAGTACACAAAGCGTTTCTCCTTTTTTCACTTCGTCGCCTGTTTTCTTTAAAAGCTCTACTCCAACGGAAAGGTCTATCTTGTCTTCTTTTTTTGTTCTTCCAGCACCTAACAGCATCGAGGCTATTCCAACCCTTTCGGCATTCATGGAGTAAACGTATCCATCTCCTGGTGATTTAACTTCGTAAGTCTTTGAAGATATACCGAGAAGAGAAAGATCATCAACGACGTTCGAATTGCCACCTTGAATTTCAACAAGTTCTCTAAACTTCTCAACAGCTTTTCCACTCTTTATAGAATCTTTCAGCATTTTTCTGGCATCGTCCAGAGTTTCGGCTATCTTCCCTATTTTCAACATTTGAGCTCCAAGTTCAACGCACAGCTCTTCAAGATCTTCTGGGCCATTTCCTTTCAAAGTTTCAATGGCTTCCTTAACTTCCAAAGCGTTTCCAACGGTTCTTCCAAGTGGCCTGTCCATATTTGTTAACAACGCCACCGTTTCTCTGCCATGTCTTTTGCCTATGTCCACCATCGCCCGCGCGAGATCGGTCGCAGAAGCTATGTCTTTCATAAAAGCTCCAGAGCCCACTTTTACGTCTAACACTATTCCATCAGCTCCAGCGGCAAGTTTTTTGCTCATGATACTCGAAGCTATAAGAGAGATTTCGTCGATGGTGGCCGTGACATCCCTCAAGGCGTAAATTTTCTTGTCAGCAGGTGCAAGGTTGGCCGTTTGTCCAACAACTGCTATGCCATGTTCTTTAACGTTTTTCATGAACTCTTCTTCACTCAAAGCCGTTCTAAAACCAGGTATTGCCTCAAGCTTGTCAATAGTGCCTCCAGTATGTCCTAATCCTCTCCCGGACATTTTAGCAACTGGCAATCCACATGCGGAAACCATTGGAGCAAGCACAAGCGTTGTTTTATCACCAACGCCACCTGTTGAATGCTTATCCACTTTTACACCTGGAATTGGTGAGAGATCAATCGTATCACCAGAACGAGCCATTATTTCCGTTAAATTGTACCTTTCCGTTTCACTCATGTGTCTGAAGTAAACGGCCATCAAGAAAGCGGCCATCTGGTAATCTGGAACTTCCCCATTTACGAAGCCCATTACCATGAATTCTATTTCTTCTTTTGAAAGCTCAATTCCATTTCTTTTTTTCAATATCACATCATAAGGCCTCATTTTATCACCTTCTTAACAAGTTTTTTCAATAATGTGTTTTACAAGCGCAACAAAGTGCTTCGATACTCTTCTTCCCGCTTCAAGAACTTCTTCTTCTGAGAGTGGTTGATCCAGTACACCAGCTGCCATGTTCGTAACGCAAGAAATGCCGAGCACTTTCATGCCTATATGATTTGCCACTATTACTTCGTGAATGGTTGACATCCCGATCATGTCAGCGCCTAACTTTCTGAACATTCTTATTTCTGCCGGCGTTTCATAGCTTGGACCTAAAACCGAAATGTACGTTCCGCTTTCTAAAGGCTCTCCGAATTTCTCTTTAACGGATTTATTCGCTTCTTCCAACCAGTCTTTTGAAAAAGACTGCGACATATCCGGAAATCTTGGACCTTCCGTTTCGTCATTCGGACCGCGTAACGGGTTTCTAAACGAAAAATTTATTATATCCTTTATGAATACCAGTTCTCCTGGTTTGAAAGATGTTCTTATTCCACCAGCCGCATTTGTAACTATTAGCCTCTTTATGCCAAGTTTTTTCATCACTCTAATCGGATAAGCAACGTCAGCCGGTTTATATCCTTCATACGTGTGGAAACGTCCATTCATGAGTAAAACTTTTTTGTCATTCACATAACCATATATCAACTCTCCAGCATGGCCTGGGGCGGTAGAGTTCAAGAATTCCGGTATTTCCTTGTAAGGGATCTTTACCGCTTCTTCAACTTCATCGGCAAGTTTTGACAAACCAGAACCGAGTATTACAGCCACATCTGGCACGTCTTTTATCTTTTGTGATATGTATTCAACGGCTTTCATCTTAACCTTCACCTTTCAAGCTTATCTATCACTTTTTCGAAAATCATCGCTATTTTCTTTCCAGTTTTTTCTGCAATTTTTATAACTTCTTCTCCTGTAAGAGGTTCCAAACCTTCTGGAATTGCGCGATCTGTGATCGAAGAAATACCCAATACTCTCAATCCGCCGTGATTTGCCACAATAACTTCTGGAACAGTTGACATTCCAACCGCATCCGCACCAAAATACCTCGCCATTTTTAATTCGGCTGGTGTTTCAAAATTCGGTCCGCTAAATGCAATGTAAACTCCCTTGTAGTACTCTATGGTTAGTTCTTTAGCCGCTTCTTCAGCAAGCTTTATCAATTCAGGATCGTAAGCATGAGACATATCCGGGAACCTTACTCCCCACTCGTCCACATTTTTTCCTACGAGTGGATTATCACCCATGAAATTTATATGATCAGTTATGATCATTGGATGACCTGGCTCAAAGGAATGGTTAAGGCCTCCTGCAGCGTTTGTGAGAAAAAGGTATTTCACACCAAGCAATTGAAATACCCTTATTGGCATTGTGATTTCTTTCATAGAATAGCCTTCATAATAATGAAAACGCCCATTCATCAACACAACGTCAACGCCATTCCACTTTCCAAATATCATTTCTCCAGCGTGCCCAGGTGCAGTGGAATTTGGGAAATGCGGTATATCAGAATACTTCACTTTAGAAGAAACTTCCACAGCATCTTTTATTCCTCCAAGTCCAGAACCCAAAACCACAGCCACTTTTGGAGTTCTTTCTATCTGTTTTTCCACGAAGTTAACAGCTTCTTTTACATCTTCTACGTAACCCATTGAAATCTCTCCTTTCTAACTTTTTGAAAATTTCTTTCTCCAGCTTGCGCCATTTAAATAATTGAAATCGCTACCTTGAACTTTCCCGTTTTTTTTCAGTTCACCTTCAATCTTTTTTTTCGCGCTTATCGCGTCTAATCCAACCGACCATAACGCATTGGAAGGTGGAGTGGAAATCAATCTATGAACAACTATTTTGGGATCTAAATAACTCAAAAATGTTGCTGCCCTGTGAACATACTCATCCGCGGATAAAGGTTTTAGTTTTCCACCTTTGTAGTCAAGAGCCATTTGGGTCCCAGGTGATATGTACAAAGAGTGCATTTTTACACCATTTATTTCAACGGCGGACAGGAGCTTCGAGCATCCTATCACATCGTAAATGGTATCGTAAGGAAAATCTAGTATAACATGCGCTATAACTTCAAAGTCAAAATTTTTAGCGCATCTAACGGCATCCACGAACTCAGCTACTGAATGACCCCTATTCACGTTATGAAGGGTATTTTCATTTACAGATTCCAATCCAAATTCAACGAATATGTCTATATCGTATTCATCTCTTATATCTTTTAAGAGTTCGGCTATCTCACATGGAAAAGCATCTGGCCTTGTGGAAATATCTAAAGCCACCACATTTTCTAAAATTGCCGAGCGGTAAACTCCGTTAAGTTCGTCCAAAGGTGCGTAAGTATTCGTAAAAGATTGAAAGTAGGCAATGAATTTTTTCGCTTTGTAACGTTTTTTGGCATGTTCAATTCCGTTTATCATTTGTTCTTCAACGCTCATTGCCTTAAAACGATTGGCAAAACCGCTCCCACTCTCTTCACAAAAAGTGCAGCCTCCCACCCCGACCGTTCCATCTCTATTCGGGCAGGTTTTGAAATATGCCAGAGATATTCTCTGAGTTCGTGCTCCGTATTTTTCCTTTAAATATGGGGCCAGTTCTCTGTACAGCAAAATTTACCTCCGGTGCTTCAAAGACGTTCATCAATGGAATCGACGGTCTTTTCAAAACGCTCCATAACGTCATGAAAATCAACGTTTAAAAAACCTTCATCGTATACCCACTCACCGTTTACCATCACTTTTTTTATGGCAGAGGTGTCAAAAGAATACACAAGATGAGATTTCATGTACTTCGATGGAGAAAGAGAGATGCTTTCTCCATTCACTACCACAAGATCCGCCAGCATTCCACTTTCTATTTTTCCAACATCAAAAGGCAAAGCTTTCGCCGCATTTTTTGTTGCCATGGCGAATATTTCTTCCATCCTCATAATCGTTGCATTTTCCTTTGTGGCCCTTTGAATTAAGGCTCCGAATTTCATTTCATCGAATAAATTCAAAGAATTATTCGAAGCCGCCGAATCGGTTCCAAGGGTAACGTTCACATTTTTTGTAAACGCAAGCGGAATCGGTGCGACGCCATTTCCAAGTTTCGCGTTTGAAATTGGATTGTATGAAAGGGTAACTCCCCTTTTTGCAAAGACTTCCAATTCTTTTTCGTTTAAGTGCGTGCCGTGAGCAACGATGGTACTTTCGTTGAAAGCGCCTATTGAATCGAGAAAGTCTACCGATTCCATTCCAGTGCGTTTTTTGTAGTCTTCTCTTTCCAAAGGACTTTCAAGTAAATGATAGGTTAAAAGGGAATTCGTACTACGAGCGAGTTGAACGGCTTCTTTGAAATACTCATTTGAGCACGTGTAAAGTGCGTGCGGCCCAACCCCACCGCGTATCAGTGGATCCTTTGCGTGGGTATTTATGAAATCCTCACATTCTTTTAATTTTTGATCGCCCTTGCCGTCTACATCCGCCAGGCCGCGTGTTATAACCCCACGAATTCCCAGATCTTTTGCGGCTTGCTCAACTGCGTCTTGAAAAAAGTACATGTCCACAAAAGTCGTTATTCCATTTTTTATCATCTCCATAAAGCTTACCAGACTCCCAATATAAACGTCGTCAGCGGTAAGCGTTGCTTCTCTTGGAAATATGTAGGCTGAAAGCCACTCATACAATTCAACATCTTCCGCTATGCCTCTGAAAAGGCTCATCGCGGCGTGAGCGTGCGTGTTAACCAAGCCTGGAAGCACAAAAGCCCCTTTGAGGTCCTCCTCTTCACCTTCAACAAAATCAACGAATTTCCCGTTTTCTACGTACAAATCTCTTTTTTCAAAGGTTAAATCTTCTTTTAGTACCCAACAATTTCTCAACACTTTATTCATTCTTTAAAATCCCTCAACCTTCTGTAATGATTGACGTAAGTTTCACTGAGCTTTCTCACGTCTTCATCCTTTAGCACTTTTGGCGAATCGGTTATTTCCAACGCTTTTATGTAAAGTTGGGAAGCCTTTTCACACATTACCGATGCGAGGATCGCATCGTCTAAAGTCGATCCAACGCCAACCTGCCCGTGGTTTGCCATTATCACGGCGTTCTTCTTTCCAAGATGTTTAACTACTTCCATTGCCAACTCTTGAGTTCCAGGATTTTGATAAGAAGTTACCTCAATTGAACCTCCCAAAACCATGGCCACATCTTCAACCAGCAACGGCACTTCGTTCAAAGATGCGGAGGCCACGGAAGCGTAGAGACTGTGAGTGTGGACTATTGCTTTTACATCTTTACGCGCTTTGTAAATTTCCACGTGCATTTTCAACTCGCTGGAAGGTTCTTGTTTTCCACCGACAACGTTGCCATTCATATCACATATGACGAGATCTTCTTCCCTTAGCTCATCGTATGGAATGCCGCTCGGTGTGATGAGTATCGTGCCATCTTCAAGCAAAACCGAAAGATTACCCCATGTTCCGAAAATCAAACCGGCATCTTGAACGTCTTCACACGCTTGCAAAATTTGTATACTTTCCTTCAAGAGAATCATCGCCTTTCGTTAATGTGGAAATCTTTTTTGGACACCGAATATCCCCTTATCAACTCCATATTTTTGGAAATTTCTTCTATTTTTCCTTTAGTTTTTTCCATCGCTAATTTCATCTCATTTTGAAGAAGCCGGCTGTCATTTTGAAATTTTGAAAGTTCAGCCTCTGGGAAGTGAACATTTTCTTTCAACTTTTTTTTGAACTCGCCAAAAAGTCTGCTTCTTACTTCGTAAAGTTCCTCTAATTTCTTAAAATCATTTATCTTCAGCGCGTTCAACATTTCAAGCGTTACATTGTCTAACGATACGATGAGCTCTGCCGGCTTTTGCACAAAAAATCACCTCATACGATTATACCATTTGAAAAATGGCACACCGTAACGAAGAACAATAAAAAAATTGGTTCACCAAGAGGTGAACCAATTTTCAATTATTTTCTCTTTCATTTTCTTCGTCTAACAACATTCTTTCACCTTTTATTTTTTGAATATCTGAAATGTCTTGAACTACTTCCAAAACTCCGAAGTACTCACCTTTTTTATCGTATACCGGGAAGTACCTGATGTACAGGTATTTATCGTGATAATGAATCCAAAAATCCGCCGACTTTCTTCTTTTGGCTCTAAAATCGTCCAATATTTTTTGAACTACGTGAACACTCTTAGGAGGGTGACAGTTTTGAACTTTTCTTCCCAAGTCCAGTTCCACCCTTGGAAACGCATGTTGTTTTCCCATTGGCATGTTGAAATACGTTACCACATCATTTTTGTCCACAAAAGTTATGTCCAATGGGATATTGTCCAATATGTAAAGTAACGTTTCGGTATCGAGATCCTCAAAAAGCTCCTGAGTGTCTATCTGATTTGGTTCATTCATCTTCTAAAACCTCCTTTGGCAATTCAAAATATCCTAATCTGTCTGACTCACGTTGAATGTCTTCCCAATCTTTTTCGCTCAAAATGTCAAGCGCAACGTTGTAAAGGATTTCTTGCTCTTTTTGCGTGTGTTTAACAAACACCTCAACAAGGTAAGTAAATGCTCCTTGAAGCTTGTCTACAAATTCATCATACGGAATGTTTGGAATACCGCCGAGCAATTTTTCGATGTAATTTCTTCTTTCCTTCATCTTTGAATGCTCATCCCACATAATTGCCGGTGGCTCTTCAACACCGTATTTTTCAAGAACGGGAAAGAGCGTGTTTTCCTGGCGTACGTCATGATTTTCGGATTCGCGCAGGTGCTTCATTATACCATTCAATTTTTCTATGAGATCTTTGGCATCCTCGTATCCATTTCTTTCTTTCAACTCTCTGGATATCCTTAACCCATCCTCAAACCAAAACATCATGGCATCGTGATCTTTTATGAACCTCCAAAGCGGATGCGTTTTTTCTATTTTTCTTCTGGAATTCATTAATTGATCTTTGAAAAGCTCTAAATGCACATCGCAGGCTTTCATGAGATCTTGAATTGAATAACCCTCTCTTGTCAATTCAGATTCCGCTATGGCAATTACAACGGGATTAGCCTGACTAACAATTTCCTTGAATCTTTCTTTTATCTCATCAACATTTTCCCCTTCTTCAAAAAGTGCTTTCATCAAAGCTTTGATCTGTTCCTTTACGTTGTTGGCTTCGTTGATCCTTTTTTTAAATTCTTCTCCGTTTTTCATTTCACCGCTTTTAACCCCATTTTCTAGTACAGAGATCAATTCTTCAAAAGTCATACCGTGTTTCTTTGCCATCTTTGCAAGTGTTATCTTTGGCGCCATTAACTGGACTACAATAGCGTTTTTCAAAGATTTAAATTTTGGATTTTTCTTTGCCAAATACTCTGGTGCGCCTGGATAATCAGCCAGAACCTCAGAAAATTTGGTGCTCTTTTTATAAGGCAACATTTTTCACTCCTCCTAAACCATACTTTTTTTGTCTACTTTTATTTTAACACTTAAAAATTACTATGTCAATGATTTTCTAAAAAATATGCCTACTCATGCTGTGCAAAGAAATTAAATCTCCACTTAAAGTATCTGCGGAACATATAAGCGAATCCTTTCTGACAGGGTATCGAACAAATTATGAGGTTTTCTTTATTTTAATGCCAGTTCTTATAAAATACGTGAATTCTCTATCCGAAAATTTGGAAGTATAATTAGAACTGGTAGTGCAAGGCAAAATAGATCGCGTATTTTGAAAGACTCTACAAAAAAATCCAAAAAGGAGGCAAAATATGGAATTTCTAAACGTCCCACTTCCTCAAAGTGTTTTAAAGCAAGAAGACAATGGAAATTTTGAAGAAGCTTTGCAAATCGTAAATTCACTTTTGAAAAAAGACCTTCCAGCAATGCTGAGAAAAAGGCTTGAATACGAACCTGAAAGAATACGAAGGCTTATCGAAGATTATCCTTACAACGAAGAAGAGGCAAAAGAGAAGCTATCTTCCATGAGAGTTTCAGAAGATGAGTTTGAAAATCTTTTGAAAACAGGGGATATTGATTACATAATTGTTGAAGGAAAAAAGAAATTTGAAAGGAGATTCTTGGAAAACTTCGCTTTCAAATTCCCCAAATACAAAAAACATGACGACGAACGCGAGGAAATAACCAAGTTGGTGAATGAAAGAATAGACGAATTGCTAAACGTAGATAAGCCTAAAAGGTACAAGGTCGGTGCCGAAATAGCCGTAACCCTCACAAAAGATTATAAGGGTGAGAAGTTAAGATGCTGGCTTCCGATTCCCAAGGTGGAAAATCCTTTAGAAAGTTTGGATTTTGTGAAATGTGAAGGCGGTGAAGGAGACTGTAAGATCTCTCCCGAAAATTCTCCAAGCAGGACGGTGTACATGGAAGGTTCCGCGAAGGCTGGTACAACTTTCAAGGTGAAATTTGAATACGTCTTGCACGAACAGATCAACCATGTGGATCCCGACAAGGTGAAAGAATCTCACAAACAAGTCGAATTTTTGAAGGAAAAGCCTCCGCACATCATCTTCAGTAAATACCTTGTGAATTTAACGAAAGAAATTGTAGGAGATGAAAAGAATCCTTATCTCAAGGCCAGGTCAATTTACGCTTGGATGACAAGAAACATAGCGTATTCGTACATGAATCCATACTCGATCTACGATGGATCCCTTGCCGAGTTCGCGGCGGTTAATTTGCGTGGAGATTGTGGTGTGAAAGCCTTGCTTTTCATCACGATGTGTAGAATAGCTAATATTCCGGCAAAATGGCAATCTGGATGGTTTATTTCTCAGAAAGGGGCAAGTCCACACGATTGGGCGTATTTTTACGTTGAACCTTACGGATGGCTACCGGCAGATCTTTCTTTTGGCGGTGCAAGAAAGGATAGCGAAGAGAGAAGAAAATTTTACTTTGGTAATATGGACGCTTTCAGAATGGTGGCAAATTCGGAGTTCATGGCTCCTTTTTATCCATCAAAAAAGCACGTTCGATCTGATCCATACGACAATCAAGTGGGAGAATTGGAAACGAAAAGTCAGAACATCTATTATGATGGATTTAGTTATGAGATAAAAGTTTCTCGATTTGAAAAGCTTGAAGACATATTCACTTAAATTCGTTTGGCCAAATAAAAGATTTTATTCTTTTCGAAACGCTTTGTACTATGACGCACAACGTGAGATTCTAAACAATATGGTGTATTTGTTGAAAAAATGTTATAATTTTGAAACAAGGAGGGATTTATGCGCTTTGATATCGTTGGAGCTGGAAGAGTTGGAAAAAATTTTGCCAAATTTTTGGTAAATCATGGCCATGAAATTGGTCATGTGGTGAATTCTTCCCTGGATTCCTCAAAAGAAGCCGTGAAGTTCATAGGAGAGGGAATTCCGGCTTCCATAAAAGAGGTTGGAAAGTGCG
>WFYR01000027.1 GCA_015489955.1 Mesoaciditoga sp.
ACCAACACCTTCATGGCATCCGTGCCGTATCCCTGCGACAAAAAATCCTTTCCCAAAAATATTCCCACCGTCGCAACGCTGTTTTTCCAATCAACGTTGTTTATTCCACAACCACCGATGTAAGTTCCATCCGCTTTCTTTTCAATCGCGAAGTTGTAGGTGTCTCCCTTCGCGTTTTGCTCTTCGTACCATTTTTCCTCTTCTTCCAACTTCCAGGGAAATGGAATTCCGGGAACCAAAGTTCTCTTGATTTCCGGATCGTTTGCGTATTTCCATACGGTTGGAATATCTTCTTTGTGGTATTCTCGAAGCCTTACCATCTCTCCTTCAAGCATTTTTTCACCAGCCTTTTATACTATCCTCTTCTTCTTGCTCCATGTGAAATAAGGGCCGAGCCTATCCCCATGAATATCATGAACTGAATAATGAGGATGCTGTTATGCTCTGGATGATTGTAATCGATGTTGTTCACCAAGATAACGATTTCTACAATTATGATGATAACGCCAATTATCACACTTGCTATTCTGCCTTTCACGATAAATCATATCCCCCTTCGGCAGCTCCGCCGCCACTTCCCCCGTAAACGGGGGCAGACTTATTATATAAAATAGCTTCACCGGCACCTCCTCTATAAGCGGAGGAAAACTTCTTATATAAAATGGTTCCGTTACTACTTATCCTTGCAAGCAAAGAAGACTTCTTACATAAAACGACCTCAAATCTTCTTTTTGGTCCCCTCTCACAGAGTGGGAGGGGTGGCAACGTTAGTTGACGAACGCCGCCGATTTTTCTCATTTCTTTTACTCATCATCTACCATCACATCGATTTTAACATCTTTTTCCTTTACCTTTTTTGTACGCTATCCAATTTGTCGATTTTTCTTAAAATAGGTATAATATGCACAAATTCTAATTTTATTACTGTAATTGTGTTGTAAGGAGAATTGTGTTGAAGATCTTGTGGCGTGTGTTAGTCTCATTAATTGTATTTGTAATGATATACCTCATTTCCATCTACATCTTCTCTCCAGAAGGACAGCCTCTCGAAAGGTGGCAATTGTCTTTTGAAGGAAAGAAAGAATTCGTTAGCGTGCCCTTTGAGCTAAAGACAAAGCATCCAAAACTGCTGACGTTTACGACCAGCTTTGAAGGAAAAGCGGGAGACACGCTTGTTTTTCCACAGGTTGAAGGTGGAGGGTTTGCCGTTTATTTGAACGGCAAAGAGATCTACCAAACAGGAAGTCTCAAAAACGGAACCGCAAATATATGGAACTCCATCTTTTCAATTCCTCTTTCAGGTTATTTAAAAAACGGGAAAAACGTGCTAAAAGTAAAAGTCTTTGCTCTTTACAACGGCGGTTTCGCTGCAGCGCCTTACATAGGATGGCGTTCGCAAATAAAAAGAAAAATTTTGGCGACGAAATTTTTGAAATCTCAAATTACTTTGATTGTCATGGGAATGGCATTAGCCTTAGGACTGATACTAACTTCTCTGGCATTTATGGACGATAGAAACAGAAGAAGGTATTTCGTCATAGGAATGTCGGCATTTTTTATGTCTTTTTACTTGATAGATCTGCAGTATTGGAACGTGGGAAGTGTTTTGATCTACTTGCTTTTTAGAAAACTCTTCTTGATTTCTTTGTACATGTCCGTGTTTCTCTTCTTTGACGGAATGGAGAGAAGTTTATTTGCGAATTTAAAATTTTCAAAGCCGTTTCTTGGTGTATCGCTTGCCATATCAATTTGTGTTTTCCTCCAACCAACACCCTTTTTATTTAAAGAATCATTGATAGTTGGAGCTTTATTTATCGTTGTACTGATCGCCATTTCAACGATAGAAGTTTACTGGCGGAAAAGGTATGAAATGATTTATCCTCTAAGTCTAAGCACAGAAATCGCGATTTACGCCATTATCCTTACCCTTAAAGGGAGACCAAACGCTTTTTTAATTCCATATGTGACGATGGCTCTGACTGCCGGGTTGGGAATAACACTCGTTAAAGACTACGGCAGAACTTATTCCAACATGCTGATATCTCACAAAGCATCCTTGACGGATCCTCTGACAGGGGTGTTCAACAGGAATGTTTTGAAAGACCTAAGGCTTTCATCCCAAGATGTGATCGCCATGATAGACATGGATGGTTTTAAGAATCTCAACGATAAATATGGCCATGATAAGGGTGATAAAATGCTTAAGCTCTTTTGCAAAAAGAGTGAAGAGAATCTAAGAAGTGGAGATTTCGTGATAAGATACGGGGGAGACGAGTTCTTGATAATTTTAAGGGATTGCACAAAAAAAGACGCCGTTTCCATACTTGAAAGGGTGAAAAAATCCTTCGAAAAGGAGACAGCAGACTACGGAGTAACTTTTTCATATGGCGTTGAAAAAGTGGAAAATGATATAGAGAAAGCTTTAAAGAAAGCTGATTCTAAAATGTATTCTATGAAAGAAAACATCAAAAAATTCTCTAAGAAAAAGAGATCACTCAAGGAATTTAGATAACATTTTCCACGCTTGTCCCTCCATCGGGGTAAGCGTTTCGTGTGAAAATCTGTAATCGCTTTTTCTTATGAATTCTTCCATATCTTTTTTTAAACGTGCCAATTTTTCTTTTTGAATTTTCAAAAAAGCGTTGAATTCAAAGCCTTTTATTTCTCTGAGCATGTAAGTGTGCCGTAGGCATACCATCGATACAGATTGAGCGTATTTTTCCCTTCTATCAGGGAATGAGAAGAACTCGGAAAAAAGCTCAAGGTACCTTTGTTCCGCCTTCTTTTCAATTTTGCAAAGCTCACATCCATCGCCAAATTTGCCACCTATTTCGTCTAAAGATTTCTCTATGTAATTGAAAAGATCGTGATAAAGAATGTTCACCCCCAGTATCCCAAGTTCCGGATGCGCATTAAGGTGATTTTCTACCATTTTCAAATGTTTGGGGCAGAAACCATGTCCCTTCACGAAGTTTGTGCGTTCAACCGGATCGTTCACATTCTCATAAAAGAGGGCATCTATGTAATCGTGAACGGCTTTATCCGTCAACGAGCAGATCGGGCATCCGATCACGTTCATCTTTTCATCTATTTGACCTATCAAATACTCGTTTTTGTAATTTTGAGTTTTCTTACCGAACATTTTTCATCGCCCCCACTTTTCCACCTTTCCTATCTTACCATAAAGAAAATGATCACAAATACCGCGACTATGTACAAAATGTAAGAATAAATGTGACCGTTCATCAAGGTTCTTGAAAGCGCCAAAGATGTTGTTCTGGCACCCGTCACGATTCCGGTGTACATATCGTTGATGATGTCCTTGACACGTACGTACCTTTTATTTTCTTTCTTGACTTCTTTTGTGGCGTAAACTTTTCTCAAGATGTATTCAATCGTGAAAGAATAGGCCGGCGCGCTGAAGTATTCCCCTTCTCTTAGCACTTCACCACCATTCCAGGCATCTACCCTTTTTACCTTTTTGCTCTTTGCAAGGTAAAATACCAGGGGGAATATTCCAAGCACTCCAAGCACTACCGCTAGGAACGTTGGCGACACGAC
>WFYR01000028.1 GCA_015489955.1 Mesoaciditoga sp.
CCGTTATAAAGGTTAACGACTTTTCCTATCAAGAGAAATTGGGATTTACCGCAAAATATCCAAGATGGGCCATAGCTTACAAGTTCCCCGCTGAACAGGCGAGAACGAAAATCAAAGATATAAAAATCCAGGTTGGAAGGACAGGAATACTTACACCTGTCGCCGAATTAGAACCGGTAAAACTTGCCGGCACGATCGTTAAAAGGGCTTCACTTCACAACTTCGATTACATCCAAAAAAGAGATATTCGCATTGGCGACGTTGTGCTTGTTGAGAAAGCCGGCGAAATAATTCCTCAGGTTATCAAACCCATCGTTGAAGAAAGAAACGGTGCTGAAAGAATAATAGAAATACCAAAAAAATGTCCTGTTTGCGGTGGAGCAGTTGGGAAATTGGATGAAAAAAATGTGGCCATTAGATGCCTTAATCCTTATTGTCCAGCCAAGATAGAAGCGTGGATTGAAAATTTTGCTTCTCGTAAAGCGATGGACATACGAGGTTTGGGTGAGAAATTGGTGAAAAAATTGGTGAAGCTGGGCATGCTCAAAGATCCATCCGACATTTATGAACTTAAAGCTGAAGAGATAGCGAATTTGGAAAAGATGGGTAAAAAATCTGCGGAAAATCTAATAAAAGAGATTGAAAAATCAAAAGATGCCCCTTTGCACAAAGTTATAACCGCTCTGGGAATTCCCATGGTAGGAGAAGGAACGGCTTTGTTGCTTGAGAAAAAGTTCTCTTCTCTTGAAGACCTTATGAACGCTGATAAGGATTCGCTCATGAAAGTAGAGGGAATTGGAGGAAAAGTTGCCGAATCGATAGTCAACTTTTTTTCGATGGAAGAAACCAAGAAGATGATCCAAAAGCTTTTATCACACGGCATAGGGAAAGGTATCGCAAAGAAAGAAAACGAATTCCAGCCGCTAAAGGGATTGAAATTCGTGATAACAGGCACTCTTTCCATTTCAAGAGATAAAATGAAAGAGCGCCTCAGTGCTCTCGGTGCAGACGTTTCTTCTGCTGTCTCATCAAAAACGGATTTTCTGCTTGTTGGAGAAAATCCAGGTTCAAAGTTAGATAAAGCAAAAAGGCTTGGCGTAAAAATTCTGAAAGAAGACGAGCTTGAAAAGCTCGTCGATCAATCAAAAACCAACTCGTAGGTAAGATTTGACGCCTTTTTAAGCATTGCCGAAACGCTGCAGTATTTGTTTTGGGAAAGTTCAACCGCCTTTTCAGCTTTGGCTTTTGAAGGGGCATTTTTGAAGATATACTTAAGAAGTATTTTCGTGTAAATTTTGGGATGTTCAGGTGCTCTTTCGTATTCAATTTCAATGTGAAAATCATCGGGAAGGGCTTTCATTTTCTTCAAAATGGATATAACATCCATGGCCGTGCATCCAGCAAGCGAAACAAGAAGCAATTCCATGGGCCGCGCCGCCGTATCATTTCCCCCACTTTCAACTGAAGAATCCATCATTACCTCGTGACCTGATGGCGTGTGAGCGATGAATTTCATGTTTCCTTTCCATTGAATGTTCAAACTCATTTTTTACCTCCACTTTTGTTTTGTATGCTTTAAAAGCACGGAGATTATACCAGAAAGGAGATTTTCTTTGAAAATTGTAGCGATAACGGGTGGAATAGCAACTGGAAAAAGCACCGTTGCAAAATTCGTAAAAGAAATGGGATACCATGTGATAGATGCCGATAGAGTTGGACACAAGATCCTAAAAAAAGATGATGTGAAAGAGCTTTTAATTAAGGCATTTGGCATTTCTTTGAACGAAAAGAATGAAATTGACAGAAAAAAACTTGGAGAGATAGTTTTTTCAGACCGCAAAAAACTTGAACTTTTGAATTCCATAATTCACCCTCGGATCGTAAGTGAGATTTTGAAAGAAATATCACAACTCTCAAATGAAGGTGTAAGAGAAGTTTTTGTAGAAGCCGCAGTGCTTTTCGAAATGAAATTTGACAGATATGTAGATTACGTGATTGTAACAGATTGCCCGAAGGAGTTGAGAATAAGTAGACTTATGAAGAGAAATCATATTTCTAGAGAGGAGGCTATCGCAAGGCTAAAAGCCCAATTAAAACGTGAAGAATTTTTAAAGAGAGCGAATTATGTAATAAATACCTCAAAGAGTTTGAAACACACTTTCAATCAGGTTTCATATCTGTTGAATTTGAAGCCATGGAGTGATAAAATATAATACTGGTCAATTAAAAAAAGGAGGGATTCAAATGAAGAAGATCCTGATCGTTGTTTTGGCTCTGTCTGTCGTTTTAATAGGCAGCGCTTTCGCGGCCAAAACAGTCGTAACGTTCTGGAATTCGATGGGTGGCGCTCAGGGAAAAGCCTTGAGCCAAATAGTCAGCGAATTCAACGCCCAACATCCAAACATTGAAGTTAAATCAATTTACGTTGGTAACTACGGTGTTCTGGTTCAAAAGCTCCTTGCTGGTGCGGTAAGCGGTCAGTTGCCAACAATAAGTCAGGTTTATTCCAACTGGACAGCACAGCTCATGAAATCCAACGTTGTTCAACCAATGCAAACTTTCATTGACGATCCAAATGTAGGACTTTCAAAATCTCAGCTCGATGATATATGGGCACCTTTCATAAAGGCAAACACGTGGAATGGTAAAATATACACTCTGCCATTCAACAAATCCATTTACGTTCTTTACGTCAACACGGACGATCTCATGCTTCAAGGTCTCGATATTCCACAAACCATCCCAGATCTCATAAAAGATGCAAAACTTCTTACCGTGAAAGATTCTTCTGGTAAGGTCATCCAATACGGTCTTGGCTTGAGAACAACGGTAGATACTTTTGAAGTCTTCTTGAGACAAGAAGGCGGACACATTTTAACTCCTGATTACAAGCGTGGAAACCTCGATTCTAAAGTTGCCCTCAATACGTTGAAAATGCTCGTCGACCTCGTAAAGAGCGGAACGACATTCGCACAAGGCGGATATTTGGATGGTCCATTTGGAAACGGGAAAATAGCGATGTACATCGATACTTCAGCCGGACTTTCATACACGGCAAGAAGTGTTGGTGGAAAATTTTCCTGGACTATCGCTCCAGTTCCAAAAGGAAAGGTTCAAGCTCCACCATTTGCTGGAACGGATATAGCCATATTCAAAACGGCTTCTGAAGCACAACAAAAAGCCGCATGGGAATTCGTGAAATTCCTTTTAAAGCCTGAAATTCAAGCTTTCTGGTCCATAAAGACCGGTTACCTTCCAGTTGTCAAAAGTGCACTTGACACGCAAGCATGGAAAGACTATTCAGTTTCCAACCCGATGGCCAAGGTTTTAATCTCCCAGATTCCATACGGTTCCTTCGATCCTGGAATCGCTTCGTGGTACACGATAAGAACCAAGGTTGGAAACGCCGTTTCTGATGCAATGTTCTTCAAGAAAACTCCAGAACAGGCTCTTCAATACGCTCAAGAACAAATAAACAAAATTCTTGGGGTTAGCAAGTAAAAATGAGATGATAGAAATCGGGAAGGTTTTACTCCTTCCCGATTTTGAAGTTAAAAGCTTTCCGCAAGGGTGTTTTTTTATCTTAATTTGAAAGGGGGAATTTTTAATGAAGCGCACTTTGTTGTTGAGTTTGGTAATTGTGGGGCTCCTCGCTTTAGGCGTTTTCGCTTCAACACCCGGAAAGTTGCTAATCTGGGCCGATAACGTTCGAGCTCCCATCATGAAACAACTCGCAAATGAATTTCAATCCGTTTACGGAGTGCCGGTAAAAGTCGTTGAGATGAACTTTGGAGACATAAGAAGTAAATTCGTAACGGCGGCATCGGCAGGTCAGGGTCCAGATATAATCATCGGAGCAAACGATTGGGTAGGGGAATTGGCAGCAGATGGCTTGTTGACACCTATAACTTTCCTGTCAAAAGATCAATTGAAAGCTTTTGCACCTACCTCTCTTGATGCATTTTCCTACGATGGTAAGCTTTACGGTCTTCCTTACGGAATAGACGTTTTAGCCCTTTTCTACAACAAAGATTACGTTACGGAAATACCAAAAACGGCCGATGAATTCTTTAAAATGGCAAAACAAATGACCGGTGGTGGATTTTACGGTCTGGCATACGGAGTTTCTGGAAATCCATACTTCTCCGCTCCCTTTATTCAAGGATTTGGTGGATACGTATTTGGAACCAAAGCGAATGGCGGTTTAAATCCAAACGATATAGGTCTTGCAAATTCTGGGGCGGTAAAGGGACTTGAATTCATAGTCAAGATGTTCAAAGAAGGTCTCCTTCCAAAGGGAGAAGATTACAACACCATGATGAAGCTCTTCGACTCCGGCAAAGCTGCCATGATGATAAACGGAGAATGGGCAGTGCCACAGGTCCAACAAGCTGGCATAAACTTCGGAGTTGCTCCAATTCCGGGTGGAAAACCGTTCGTTGGAGTGCAAGGGTTCATGATCAATTCGAAGTCTCCAAACCAAATCCAGGCTATGGAATTCATGGCCAATTACATCGACACCGAAGAAACGATGTACAAGCTCTGGCAAGCCGATCCAAGGATACCGGCAAGATATGACGTTGCCAAAAAGGCGGAAGCAACCGCTCCATGGCTGAAAGGCTTTGTTGAGGCGTTGGGTAACACCACGCCAATGCCAAACATTCCTCAAATGGCATCCGTTTGGAATGCATGGACAAATGCTTTGAACCTTGCCATTAGCGGGAAAGAGTCCGCTCAAGCCGCTTTGAACACGGCGGTTGAGCAGATAAAGGCGGCAATAGCAAAGAAGTAATTTAAGATGATAGTATGAGGCGGGATTTTCCCGCCTCATTTTTTGGAGGGATGGTTTTGTCTGTTAAGCGAATCGCCATTTGGCTCTCTGTAGCCCTTATTGATGCTATCTTAGCGTGGTCAATAGTAGTTTTGACTTCGAATGGGTCTTACGGTTTGGCCGTGATAGTTACGCTTTTACTAATCTTCATCGACTACGCGCTTATAAATCCAAAGGGTTATCCTTTTTTGTACATGATACCCGCACTCATATTCATGATGATATTAACGGTTTATCCAATATACTACACCTTTCAAATTGCGTTTGAAAATTACATGACCGGTTACATGTGGAGCCGGCAACAAGTAATGGACACGTTGTTGAATACCATTGTTATAAAGCCAAACCCAAATTATTTTGATTATTCCGTTTATACCCTTTACAAAGGATATGTTCCAACGGAGAAATTCGTTCTCCTGTTAAGAGGAGAAGATGGGAAGCTCTATGTTGCCCAAATGCCAAAAAAGAGTGGGCATAGATACATAAGCCGGTTTGAAATGCTTACAGATGGAAGCGTAACCATAGATGGAGTGAAATATTCGATCGTTAGGTCTGTTAAAGATCCTTCAAAGGTGATATCCATTTCTTCACAAGAAGGCGTTTACAATTATTTCTACAACCCTTCAGATCGAGATACCTTTCCGAATTTGAAGTTTTTCAACATGCATTATTCTTCTATTCTCAGCAATACCGAATTCATGAACCCGCGGGCGGGAACGCTTTTCTTCACGAACAAGTACGGATTTGCAAAACTCGTAACGGCTAAGTATGAATACACCCTTTCAAATATGCCCGTTTTGGAAAACGGCAAAAAAGTGGAAAAAACTGTCCTTATAAATACCATTACCGGTTTGCCGGTAATTGAAAAAGATTACGCATTTTGGAACGTGGATCCACATACTGGAAAAAGAACAAAAATAATGGGTTATTACGCTTATTCAGGGCTTAAAAATTTCAAAGATCTTTTAACCAACAGGCAAATCATGTCCCCATTTTTGTCAGTTTTCATCTGGACTTTCGAATGGGCCGCTTTAAGCGTGTTTTTCACTTTCAGCGTTGGTTTGTTCTTGGCAATCGTGCTTAACAACAGAAAAATGAGATTCAGAACGATTTACAGAACTCTTCTTATAATTCCGTGGGCCATTCCCGCTTTTATATCCATAATAATGTTCAGGGTCGGCTTTTTCAACGTGAGTTTTGGAATTATAAACAAAATATTCTTAGAACAATGGCTTCACTTAGG
>WFYR01000029.1 GCA_015489955.1 Mesoaciditoga sp.
GAAAGAGAAAAAAGTACTTGCGTTAAAGATGTAATTTCTGTTAATATTCTCATTGGGGATGCCTCCTTTTGGGTGAAGGTTAATGTGTTTGGGTCACAAGGCTAAGACGCATAGGCATCCCCATTTTACTTGCTTTTTCTCTTCTTTTCAAGGACTATTTCAACCATCCTCAGCAATTGCCTTAATGAACTTTCTGTAAATTTGGGGCCTTATCAGAGCGATATTTCTAAATGCTTTGGCACTAATCAAATAAAGTCTTAACTTATCAAAATATCCACTTTGCTCCAAGATTTGTAAATCTTCTAACTGCAAAAGCTCATTTTTAATATAGAAATCCAATTCTCTTTCTAAAAATCCTTTCAAATCTTCGTGAATGAAATAATCCGTTGTGTTTCTTCTTGTATAATTGTAAAGATGTTTTTCAATATAAGTTTTGTTCGTTTTGGAATTTGGATCTTTTTCAAAAATTAATCTTGCTTCTTTTGGAATTTCCTCCTGTAAAATGCTTATTGTTTCTTCGTTGAGTTTATCCTGTTTAATACCTTTACCATTTTTATCACCCCATCCGTGCTCTTTTGCTTCTTCTTGATCTATTGTCCTATACTCAAAATAAATACTTAATTCTCTTTTATCTTTATCAAAATCAAAAACCCTATTATTCAAAACAAAAAACTTCTTCTCTGGTGATTTTATATTACCTTTTTCTTCTTCTGCTTCTACAATTCTGAAGTTAACAACCAATTTTGTTGGTTCTCCAACTCTAAAAGTGTATTTCCTAAAATACTCAGTGGTCTTTATGTAATACTGGTCATTATTTGCCCAATAAAGTAAAACTTCTTCACCGTTATAAGGAATGACATATTTTTCATTCTTTCCATTTTTTCTTTTACTTATGAAATCTCCACTATCATAATATCGTGAGAAGAAATTAATCAAGTGATTATAAATTTGTCTTTCTAAATCTTCTGAAATTTTGATGCTTTCTAACTGTTTTTTCTTTTCATAATATTCTTTCCCAAGTGGGGTGTCTTTAAACTCCTTTTTTAGTTCTCTATTTTCAAAAGCATTTTCTCCAAGACTTCCTTTAATGTTTTGCTTTATTTTTTCAAAATCTTCTTCCACTTTCTTTCGTTCTTCTTCGGTCATTAATTTTAATTGCTCCTTGAGCTCTTCAATCAATTCTTTATCAATAAATTTTTTGATCTCTTTTCGTTTATAATTTATTATCTTGGGAATGCCAAAATCAAGATCTTCATTTTCAAACTGAAATATCTCTTTAAGTTTCTTTTTTAATTCTTTTAGAACATCTTTGTTATTTGTCATTTTTCTCCTCCCACGTAAATCGTTTAAAAGCACTTTCATTATACGCTAACGCGACATAAATGAAATTTCCATTCTCTTCTTATCAGTCAACTTTAAGCTTGAAAACTTTTCTATATTCATTTTCAATCACTTAATTAATTCTAAATTCCAATTTCAGCCCCAATTTTTTACACATCTCCACAAGCGTTCCGATCTTGAAATCATTTCTCATCTTTTCGTTATACAACTTCCCAGTGTCCGCCTTTATCTGGGCCGATGCGTTTTAGCCTACCAGATTTTTTAAGATTAGACAGGTGGTATTTTATCCATCTTCTGTGATGCCAATTTTTTCTGCTATTTCTTTTTTTGTGATGTAAGGATTCTCTTTAATGAGAGCGAGTATTTTCTGGGTAGTCTTCTGGGTAGCTTCTATGTAATTTTTCCCCATGCCTTTCTCAAACATTTGGCTTTCCTCTTTTCATTATACAGCCCCAAAAAATTAAATTTTCCCTTCAACCATGTATTCGTTCCCAAATGTTTTGAACTTCCCTCTTATTTTTTCTATCACAACGTCATTTCTGTTTTTATTTTCAGATATGAACAACCCTTTTTCATATTTAATCTGCACCTTTCAGTGCATAAGGTATAGTGGGCGTCTTGTCATGAGACCAGGTATCTATTACTTTGTTTGCCTAACAATCTCCCTCATTTTAAGAGGTTGATCATTTCTTAATTGCACAATTTATAAATTGCCTCTTCTACTTTGGTAAGATCATCCTCTGAATAATCCAAAGTTGTAAATGGTCCAGACTTCATGATTTTCAAGTCATACTCGAGATTTAGGTAAGCATCGTACTTTATTCCCAAACCCTCAAGTATTTTCTTGGCGCATTCATTATGGCAGCCGTCAACCACAATCAATTTTTCTATTTTTTTGGCAAGAGCTATTTGTCTTGGTATTTGATTTGCCAGTGAGGGCAGTGATAAAATGGCGATATCTTTGCATCTTGTTATTATTTTTAAGGCAGCTGCCGCTGTTAATGCACCCGTGTTTGAAGCGTTACTTCCACATACCAATAAGCCTATTTTAGGCATCATTGTCCTTTCCATTAGAAATTCATTCCAATTCTTCTTTCATCTCGTCCACGTGCTTGAACTCCATTCCCACTTTGGTGCACGAACCATCTAACATATCATCGTTGCCTATCATGAGGCATTCATGAGGATCAACACCGAGTTTTTGTGAGATCTCAAGGTAATATTCGCCACGAGGCTTTAAATAGTGAAAATCTTCCATAACGGTTATGAGATCGAATTCATTTTCTTCTAATCCTACCCAATTCATTCTTTTCACTATCGCGATTTTTGGAAAAATTGGATTGGTTGCCAGAGCTTTTTTGGTTTTCAGTCCTTTCATCCAATTTATGAGAGGCTCGTTTGGAAGCGTTAAAGCTTTGAGTTTATTAAAGTCCGTTAAATAAAAGGCGTTGAATCTATCTTCTAATTTCTTCGCTAGGTCGCTCCCAACTTCCTGCGTCAAGTGGTTTAAGAATCTCTCGTAATTGGTTAGCTTTCCATCTTCCATGATTATCTCTTTCATGATCTTCTGGATCTTTTCCACGAGTTTGTAAGGATTCATGAGTTCCTTACAAAAATTACCCAACGCTCCAAAATAGGCAGTGTAAAATTCTTTTTCATCTGAGAGCAACAGTGTTCCATCGAGATCGAACAAAACCGCTTTTTTCGTATTTTCCATTCATATCATCCTTTCGAATTATATTGATTTCACTCACAATGACTGCTTTTTCATTTCGTTTTTGCTTTTTTCTTACTTCAAGCTTTTTATGTAGATTAGTCCACTGGTATCCCCCTTCGGCAGCTCTGCTGCCACTTCCCCCGCAAGCGGGGGCAGACTTATTATATAAAAATAGCTTTGCCGACACTTCCTCCACAACTGAGGGCAGACTTACTACAGAAATGGCTTCACCTACACTTTTCACACAATGGGACAGATTTTTATATAAAAATGGCTCCGCTAATACTTCCCCCATAAGTGGGGGAAGACTTATTAAAAAAATAGCTTCACCGTCACTTTCTCTACAAGTGAGGGCAAACTAATTATTTAGTCTCATTTTGTGCGTCGATGTAACAGAGTATTTCAAAAAGGATTAAATCCTACCCTCGAAGTGCTTGTCAGAGCGAATCCATTCTGACAGGACTTCGGAAAATTGCTTTTACCACTTACATTAGCATTATTTCACAAGGGTGAAGTCTTTCAATCTTTTCAGCAAAGAACAAATTTCCACGTACTCACATTTGTAAACGAAGTTCACACATTTTTGATGATTCGGATTTAAGAAACCGTCTATTTTTCTTTCAACGGCTATTGGAACAAAGTTGGAGTTTTCCATGGAATCTAACACGTTAAGGAGCCATTTTTCAAAATCTGAAATCTTATATAGTTCCCACCTTTTGTTTTTTTGGGTTATATATTCATGGTCTTGTCTCTTTATGAATTTTGTTTTATACGCTTTTTCATCACTTTCTTTTTTACTCGTTTTAACTTTTAATTCAAAGAACACCATGTACATGTCTTCACTTTTCCATTTATCCAAATTCCGCAACACAAAATCGTAGAAGAGAAGTTGTTCTTCTTTTGAAGAACTCAAAGAGCTTTTGTAATCTACGATCATGTAAGCTTTTTTATCTGTTGGAACTGGCGTTGCTTTCAATTTATCTTTTTCATAAGTCGTCTCAATGAAGAAATTATCTTTTACCTCGTCTATCCTGTCTATCCTTGCCTCCATTTCGTACATCTTGCCGTTTATGGATACGCGCGTTTTAAAAGTTTTTTCCGTTCCAAGCGTGCGTTTTCTTAAGATGATCTCTTTGCCCATTTTAAAACAGCCGTTGTTTTTTCTGAAATCAAGAAAGCCTTTGAGTTCTTCGCTTATTCTATCCACTTCCACCTCTTTCGGCATTTTGTACGTGTAAAGACCGTTGAGATATATTCCATCCCAGTTTTTTTCCACAAGGTCTTTGATTTCATTCAAAGAGATCGTGAAAGACTTACCCGTTTCATACACTTCTTTTAAAACCCTATGCTTTATGAGACCGTCGTTGAAGCGGTTGTAATCGAACTTTCCTTTAACATCCGCTACAAACTTCAAATAATATTTGAATGGACAATCCACGTAATTCATAAGCTTGTTATGGCTGATTACTCCAATGTTGGTTTTGGTGGCTTTCCACGAGAATTTTTTTCCGTTTACTTCAACGGGGGAATTGACTATCTCGTATATTTTCCGCTCGCTTTTTGAATATACTTCTTCTGGATCTGATGGTATAAGATCTCTCTTAGCGGTTGTGAAATCCCTTTCTTCTTTTCCCTGCGATATTTCGTTGACGTAGAACGAGGGTAAAATCGGTTTACCTTCTATATCCGAAATTGGATAAGAGATGTAAACTTTGTCCGCCATAAGCATGGAAAGAAGCAAGTCTCCCTTTTCGATGTGCTCCTGGCTCTTAACCAAAAAGTCCATGTTTTCTGTTGCCTGCATGAGCAGAGGGTTTATCTTTAGGGATGGATAATGAGAATCTGTGAAGGAAACAAAAAATTTATGCTTCTTTTCTACAAACCTCGCGTTTCCCACATCCATGATTTCAACCGTGTTTGAGTAACGCTCGCTTGCGTGAAACCTTTCCACGTTTATGATGTTCGTGATTATCTTGTAAAACATGGAGAAGCTCACTTTTTTATATGCGTTTGAAATGCTGTCTTCAACTTTCAAAAGTATTTCTTCGAACTTTACAAGGGCGTTCAATTCTTTTGCAACGCTGCTTTCATTTGAATACTTTTGAAGCGTTTCTTCATTCACAATGTGTTTTTCGTGTATGTATTTTTGAAGCAGTTTTCTGTACCACCCTAAGTTTTTCGATCTCTTTTTCCTTTCAACTTCTTCCAAAGTGTCAAAGGTATTTTGGAGAACGATTTTCAAATTGGAAAGGGATTCTATTTGTTCTTTCGCCCTTTCACGCACGTCTTCTTCAGCTGACACCTCTTCAAGCGCCCTTATCTGTTCGTCTATTTTTGAAATCCATCTTTCTTTTCTCGTATTTGGATCTTCGTAATCGTTCATGAATTCAAGTGAGGTGAAGAGCTCTTCCACTTCATCCATGGTAAGGGGAGTTTGCCCACCGTAACCAGCTTCGATCATCGCCAATATGTCTTCAACATCCCTGCTTACCACCGTTTTCAAAGGCTGCAAGAGTATTTTCACCACTTTACTTTCGCTAAGGGGGACATCATCCTTGAATCTATATGGAACTTCCATCTCTTTCAAATTTTCGGCTAGCGCATCCATGATTTGCCTGTTTGGAGCTATTAAAGCTATGCTGTCAGGATTTTCGCCGGCTATCAAGAGTTTCTTCACCATCTTTGTAATAACGGAATTCTCTTGAAAATGATCTTTAAACTTCAATATTTCCACGTTTTCAGGGTATGGACTTGCCTTTTTCTTTTTCTTTGGAATATCAAAGCCGTTTTCCATGAAAAAGCCGTTCACTTTATCAAGCTGGCCGAAGGATGGATCGTCGATTCTTTCCCACAGCAACGCGTAGATATCTTCAAATTGGTTGAACATCACGGACAGCATTTTTTCGATGGTAGGTGTGAGATCGAAGAAGCCGCTTACCACCAACGTTTTTCCAAGCTTACCAGGCTGAATTTTCGGTAGTTCTTCTATGTACCACTTGTACACGCTAAGCGGATCGTAAACATTCTGCCTATCTTCGAATATTTTTCTAGATCTTTCCACCAGTTCTATGATGAGGCGCTTTGTGTAAGAATCGCCATTCATGATATCATCAACCACTTTGTACATGCCATAAGAGTATTTCTCTTCATAAAGAAGTTCCCAGGTTTTTTCGAATATCTCCAGCACGTACGAAAGAGAGCTGTTAGAGTGAGATATGGTTTTGAGGAAATTCACGTATCTTTCATCTTCGCCATTTCTTCGCACTTCTTTTGAGATCAACTCAATCTCGCGTGAGATGAATACCTCGAAGAAATTCCTATCAAAGGTTAAAGCCGTTGGATTGAACTTTTTCAGCGTTTCGGTCGCCCACTGGTTTATAACCATGAAAGCGTCCCTGTTGATGGTTTTTGAAATTTTCAGAGCCAGCGTATCCGCCACCTGTTTAACGTAAAAACCGGTTGGCCCTATGAAAAGAAAGTTCAACGGATCTTTTTCGTACAACGGCCTTATGAAATCCGCTATCTTTGAAAAGATCCCGATTTTCGCCTCAAATTCCACGCCTTTTTTCATATTTTTTTCGCCTCTTCAAGCTTTTCTATGGAAGCTATTATCTCTTTTTCAAATCCTTTTTTGTAGTCAACTTCTATTATTTCTCCACTTTTCGTGCTTACTATATATCCCTTTTGAGGGTTGCCAAAATCTGAAAGAAGGTACATGTAGAACCTCAGCTGAAATTCGTAATTTTCGATCCTCTCTTTTCTGTTGTATCCTCTAAGCGACGAGTGTTTGTAATCTATGATTTCTATTTTTCCATCTTCTATGAACACCCTATCAGGAATACCGAAGAGCATGTAAGTTTTTCCATTCACTTTCAAAGGTTTCATAAGCCTCCATTCAACTTTGGAGATGGGATAAGAAAAGAGTCTTTTAATCGTCGGGTTTTCCGAAAGGGAACGTTTTGGGTTTATAACCTTACTTTCTTCAAGATATTTGAGATCTGAAAGGGTCTGGACTGAGGATAAGATCGAATGAATTTTTTGCCCCTCGTTTATTTCATCGTCCTGGAAGATGTCTTGAATGGAAACGGTGATTTGTTCTTCATCTGTGATATCTTCGATGCTTTCCATGTTTTTCTCTTCTCTTTGCCCTTTCAACGTTTTCAAGAAAGTGGGGGCTACATACATTTTGTAAGAAAGCGAATCAAAGCTTTGCAAGTTTTCTTCTGGCACTTCCTGGAATGTCAAACTTTCTTGAACGCCCTTTTTTTCTTCTCTGGGAACTTTAATTTTTTCCGCGTATACGAGATCGTAAAACTCACTTTTGACGTTCAAATTTTTGGAAAAAGATTCTTTCTCTGAAAAAATATTCCCTTCTGAGTCTGAAATGAAGAGCGGAATGAAAAGTTCACGCGCACGTGTGGCTGCCACGTAAAGAAGACGTCTTTCTTCGGTGTAATTCATGAAGGCGTTTATTTGAAAGTCTTTCATTATGTCTTCCAACTTGCCGTGCAAATTCTCTTCTATAAGCTTTTCCATCATGAAATATCTTGTGCCTTTTCTTGGCAAGGAAAATTGAATCTCATCATGACCGTTGTGCTTGTATTCTTTAAATGTTTCTCCCAGTAGAACTATTTTGAATTCCAGGCCTTTCGATTTGTGTATAGTCATGAGTTTGACGCTATCCGACTGGTCGTCTTCCAGTGCGGCCTCTTCTTCGTTTTTCTCTTTTATCTTTGAAATGAGTCTGATAAGCTCGGAAAAAGAGTTTGCCATCTGATCGAATTCGCCCATGCCGCTCAACATTTTTTTCAAGTTGTAAAGGGCAGTTCTCCTATCTTCCCATTTGCTCAGCTTGGCAACGTAGTCCAAATCTTTTACAAGCCCTTTTACTATTTCTGTTGGCCTTATGAAATACTTCAAATCGGCGTACTTTTTCAGAATTTCATGAGCCGTTGCAATTTCTTCTGGCAGATCACTCAAGATGCTCTCACAAGCCTTGAAAAGGGAAACTTTTTCACCATCTTTGCTCATTTCTTTTCTCTTGTGAACGATCTTATCGAACGTTTCCAAATCTCCATTTGTCAACGGAGAAAAGAAGAAGAGCGAAAATAGATAATCGTTGTTGGGATTTTGAACGGCTTTCAAAGCGGAGATAACACCTTCTATTTCTGGCCTGGAATAGAAGGAATGACCTCCAACTACGTAAAGAGGTATTCTTTCCCTTTTGAAGACATCTTTGTAGATGTTTTCAGCGGGTTTCAAAGAGCGCCTAAGGATCGTTATGTCTTTGTAAGAGATATCCTCATTTCCCATTACCAGGGATTTTATAACCTTTGCGGCGGTTTCCGCTTCGGTGCGTATCTTCGAGCTGGAACTTTTTTCTCCAAAGGCATAGACGTATTTCACACATTTTTTGTCGTCTCCACAAAGAGATGGAATGTCGTCGTTTTCCTTTCTCGTCGCGTCTGAAATGTCTTCTTTTCTGAAAAAAGCATCTTCGTATATGTTTTTGAATTCTTCTTTTATCGTTTCTATTTCTGGAAAAGTTACATTTTGAGGGTTGAATATGGTTTCTCTTACGAGTTCGTTGAAGTACTTCACGAGGTTTTCGTTGGAACGATGGTTGGTTTGCAATGAAAGCACCTTGTAATTTTCCCCATCTTCTTCCCTTGTTTTGAATTCTTCGTAGGTCGTGGTGAAAACCGTAACGTCTGATCCCCTAAACCTATAAATCGATTGCTTTCTGTCTCCCACGTAGAATATGTAATTTGAATCGTTATGAAGCGTGTCAAAAAGCTCTTTTTGGAGATAGTTCGTATCTTGATATTCATCTACGAGTATATACTTAAAGCGTTGAGCATATTTTTGACCAATTTCTTCGATTTTCAAAGTTTGAATCGCCTTTTCAAGTACACCTTTGTAATCAAATTCCGAAACGTCAGATGTCATGGATTCATAAACTTCGCTTGCTATCAAAACCAAAGTTTTGAAAGCGCTTAACGCATCGTAAATAACGTGATCGCCAAGGAGGGCATATTTCAACACGCTGGATCTTTTCATCTCGGTTCTCCAGTTCACAAGGATATTCTTCATCATCTCTTGGAGCTTATCCAGCCTGTATTCTGAAAAAAGTATTTTCAACGCTTCTTTGTCGCTTTTGAGATCTTCAACAAGATTTTCTATTATCTTCTTCCTGCCACTTGTTTTAAGCACGTTTGGCAAATCGGGATTTTTTCCTTCGTACGCTTCAAAAAACAACCTGAAAGCCGTATAAACGCTTCTTTCTATTATTTTGTCCCTCTTGAGATCGTTTATGATGGTCAAATTAGGATCGACGTTGACGGAGAAATTCTCCTCCCTCAAAATCCCCTGGCAGAAGCTGTCTATGGTTGAAACAAGAGCGCGCGGCATTTTGACTTTAACCTTTCTCCAATACGCTTTTTCACTCTTGTTTTTCGAGTTCTTTTCCATTTTCACCACTTCATCTGATATCCTTTGCTTCATCTCAGCAGCGGCTTTAACGGTGAAAGTTGTTGCTAATATTTTTTCAACAACGTTCGGATCTTTTTCCTTTTCCAATATGCCAAGGTAATAATTGGTCATCGTGTATGTTTTGCCTGTTCCAGCTGAAGCGGAAATGAAGTAATTACAATCCGGATGTTTTCTCA
>WFYR01000030.1 GCA_015489955.1 Mesoaciditoga sp.
TACAACTTTGGATTATTCAGAGGATGATCTTACCAAAGTAGAAGAGGCAATTTATAAATTGTGCAATTAAGAAATGATCAACCTCTTAAAATGAGGAAAATTATTAGGCAAACGAAGTAATAGATACCTGGCCTCATGACAAGACGCACACTATACCTTATGCACTGAAAGGTGCAGATTAAAGATGGAAAAGGGTTGTTCATATCTGAAAATAAAAACGGAAATGACGTTGTGATAGGAAAAATAAGAGGGAAGTTCAAAACATTTGGGAATGAATACATGGTTGAAGGGAAAATTTAATTTTTCGGGGTTGTATAATGAGAAATAAGGGATTTGAATGTTTTGGAAAGGTGTTCAAAAAAATGGAAAAAGTAAGAAAAAATCCGATTTCAATAGATGAATGAATTGAAGAAAATATTGAAGATGATGAAGAACGATTGAAAATTGAAAAGATAAAATTATTTTCAAAGATAGCGAGTGAACTTATAAAGTACAGAATAGATCACAACCTTTCTCAGGCTGATCTCGCGAAAAAACTTGGAGTAAGCCAAAATCAAGTTTCAAAATGGGAAAGGGGCATGAACGATTTCAAGATCGGGACGCTTGTGGAAATATGTAAAAAATTGGGGCTAAAATTGGAAGTAAACCTTGGTGTAATCAAAGAAGAGAATGAAAAAGAGGAAAGCCAAATGTTTGAAGAAAGGCAAGCGGAGAAAATTACATAGAAGTTACACGGAAAACTACCCAGAAAATACTCGCTCTCATTAAAGAGAATCTTTACATCACAAGAAAAGAACTGGCAGAAAAAATTGGCATCACAGAAGATGGAGTAAAATACCATCTGTCTAATCTTAAAAAATCAGGTAGACTAAAACATATCGGCCCAGATAAAGGCGGGCAGGAGGAAGTTGTATAATGAAAAAAGATGAACAAAGGATTGATGCTCTCTAAAGAAGAATTTAGTGAATGATAATGTTTTTTGAAAGATATACAGGGGAGAGAGGAAAATACCAATGGAAAGTAGCCTTATAGTAAATGACGATGTGAAATTATCTGAAATCATAAAGAAAATAATTCCCATGTCAAAAAGTTTACATTTTCTTGTGGGGTATTTCTATTTTTCTGGCTTTAAGGAGATATACGAAGACATAAAAGATAAAGATTTGGAGATACTGGTAGGAATGGACATAGAAAAGGACGTACTGAATAATGTAAAAGAAGTGGAAATATTAAATGATATAGAACTTTCAAATAGTTCGATTAAAAAGAAATATTATGATTCCTTGGTATCTTTTATCAACGAAACAAACTATGTTGATACTCGTGAAAACCAAGATTTTTTTAAAATTTTCTTGAAAAAAATAAGAGACGGAAGTTTGAGAATAAAAAAAACGTCAGTTCCTAATCATGCTAAAGTATATCTCTTCGAAAACAAAGAGGAATTCAACCAAGCTGGAACCTACCCCGGCACGCTTATAGTCGGTTCAAGTAATCTAACTTTTTCAGGCCTTAAAGGAAGAGCGGAATTTAACGTTATACTGAGAAACCCAGAGGACTACAGAAAAGCTAAGGAAAAGTTCGATGAACTATGGGAGAATGGAATAGATATCGTTTCTCCCGAGAATAAAGATGATTTTTTCACGAATGTCGTAGAAAAAATCTGGATAGATAAGCTGCCCAATCCCTATTTAATGTACATACGGGTTTTAAAAGAATATTTCGACGTTCAACAAGTGAAAAAGAATTACTTTCCATCCAAGATCACGAATGAAAGGTATTACGATTTAAAATATCAAGTTGATGCTATAGCTCGAGCATTATCGATAATAGAGAAACACAATGGAGTTATAATTGCCGATGTTGTAGGATTAGGAAAAAGTATTATAGCCTCAGCTGTAGCACATACCATGGGATTGAAAACCGTCATCATAGTTCCACCTCATCTTATGAGGCAGTGGGATGATTACAGAATAGAATTTGATTACAACGCTAAAATTTACAGCTCGGGGAAAATAGAAGAAGCCGTTGAAGAAAATGTCGATGATGAAGAAAAGCTCATAATAATAGATGAAGCTCATAGGTATAGAAATGAAAAGACCCAGGATTATGCAAACCTTCACAAACTCTGTCAAGGAAATAAGGTTATATTGCTTACTGCTACTCCTTATAACAACAAGCCTCAAGATATTTTTTCATTGATCAAGCTTTTTCAAATACCGGCACGTTCAACTTTACAAACGGTTGATAATCTTTCATATCGTTTTAAAGAATTGATCAATGAATACAAAGGAATAGATCGAGCAAGAAAAAAAGGGGGAAAAAGTAAAGAAGAGCTTGAAAATAATGTGAAATCAGTAGCGTCAAAGATAAGAAATTTGATTTCTCCTTTGATGATAAGAAGATCGAGGATCGATCTGAAGATAATTAAAGAATACAAGAAAGATCTCGAAACTCAAAAGGTTAAATTTCCTAAAGTAAATGACCCCATCATATTGGATTATGATCTTGGAGAACTTACAGAGCTCTATGAAAGCACGCTTGAAAAGATATCTCCAAAAAATGAAAAAGAGAAAGGTTTTCAAGGAACAAGATACAAACCAGTAGCTTATCTAAAAAATATAGAAAAATACAAAAGAAAAATAGAAGAGACCTTCGGAAGTGAAGGATTCTTTAAGCAGTCCCAGTTGAACATGGCCGATTTTATGCGTAGACATTTGGTCATGAGATTTGAAAGTTCGATGGAAGCTTTCAGAAAATCGCTAAACAACATGATCCAATCGATGGAAAACATACTCAATTGGTACGATAAAATCAAGATGATTCCTATATACAAAAAGGGACAGATACCGAATGCTGAAGACATTTTAGAAGAAGGAGATTCTTATCTTTTTGAAGAAGTTAAAGAGCTCTCTTTAAAATCAAGCTTGGAGAATCTTAAGAAAAAAGGATATGAGTTTATAGAAGCAAAAGAATTGAAAAAAGGATTCAAAATTGATCTTGTGAAAGACATAGAGCTTTTACGAGAAATAAGAAAAGAATGGTTTGAAGATAAAAGTTACAAAGATCCAAAACTAGAAAGTTTTAAAAAAATTTTAGAAAAACAACTCCAAGACGAAAATAGAAAAATAGTCGTATTCAGCCAATTTGCAGACACAGTTGATTACTTGTATGAAAACTTAAAACAAGAATTTCCTGTTCTCAAATACACGGGCTCAAATTCGACGCTCTCTCAAAAAAACATCATCGTCCAAGAATTCGACGCCTCTTCCAAAAAACAAACAAACAAATACAGAATTCTCATCGCAACAGATGCCATCTCGGAAGGGTTTAATCTCAATCGCGCTGACTCCATTTTCAATTATGATATATCCTACAACCCGACACGAGTAATACAAAGGGTTGGAAGAATAAACAGAATAAATAACAATTTATTTGATGAAATCTACATATACAATTTCTTTCCAAGTAGTACAGGCGAGCGGGAAATATCATTGAAAAAAATTTCTACCCTTAAAATTGCCATGATCAACGCTATTCTGGGAGAAGATACAAAGGTTTTGACATCAGATGAGGAACTTCAAACTTTCTTCAGGGAACAGTACAAGGAGCTTCAAAAAGAAAACGAGGAAGAATCGTGGGACGCTAAGTACATAAATCTTTTAAAAGAAATAGAACTTTCCAATCCTGACTTGATTAAAAAAGCACTTGAAATTCCAAAAAGAAGCAGAATAAGACGAAGTGTTCATAAGGAAAGAAGCGGAGTAATTATATTTGGAAGAAAAGGGAATAATTACATTTTTAAATTGGCCGGCGGCATAGAAGATGAATCTATAAAAACCCTTTCAGATCAGGAAGCATTGCAACTTTTTGAAGCCACTAAAGGTGAAAACGCTCAAAATGTGAGTGAGAACTTCGATGCTGTTTACCAAAAACTTAAAAAAAATCTCTTTTCTCGCAAAACGCAAAACAACCTCGATGGAACACAAAGAAAAGCTGTAGAAAAATTGAGAAAACTGTCGGAACTCTTTCCAAATAAAAAAGATTATTTCAAAGATGTGGAAAAGATGATAATTGATTACAACGCTTTACCAAGAAGGTATGAATTGCTGATAAAAAATCTGGATCTTAGCTTTGATTCACGTAATTCAAACAGAATATACGAAGAGATTAAAAATATGAAAAAAGAGATAACGAAAGAATACATTCAAAAGGTCATAAAAAGGGCGAAAGCTATTACAGAAGAGCCTGAACTCGTGATCTTGTCTGAAGAATTTATCTAAAGAGGTGTGAAGCGTGGATTTTAAAATGCCATTCTCACATGAGAAATTTCAAAATTTTCTTAGAAATTTTTTGAGTGACGAATACGAGAAAAGAGAAGAAGAAATTGATTTCCATGGTGATAAAATCACAAAAGTAAAACTTTTAGGTGTTGATCCAGGTTTGGACAATTTGAAAGTTTACGAAATCATTCATAAATCCGAACACGATCCAAGAGTTACATTAAGCAGAGAAACCTTCAAAATGATGAACCAACAAGGAACAAGCCAGGCTCTCGCCGTTTTTGTATCTGAAGACAAAGAAAATAATCCAAATTACAGATTTTCGTATTTGACGATTGACATCGAATTAGACGAAAGTGGAAAGCTCACGCGAAAATTTTCCAATCCTCGAAGATACTCTTTTTTGCTTGGACCAAATGCGA
>WFYR01000031.1 GCA_015489955.1 Mesoaciditoga sp.
GGAGGAGAAAAAATGGCTCCATTGATTCAAGTGATCCTTTTGTCAATGGCACCAATTTCAGAATTAAGGGGAGCGATCCCTTTGGGAATCATGGTGTACCATTTAAACCCTTTTCTTGTCACCGTAGTATCTATGATTTTCAACTTGATTCCGGCAATCTTTATCGTCCTTTTCTTTGATGCGATAATGCCATGGATAAAGAAAAGATTTCCCAAACTGGGAAAACTAATTGAAAAATTTTCACAAAAACGCCAACAAAAACATCGCCAAAAAATAGAAAGGTACGGTTTATGGGCTATAATGGCATTTGTCGCCATACCATTTCCTTTAACGGGAGCGTGGACGGGTTCTTTGCTAAGCGTTCTCTTTGAAATGCCTCGTTTAAAATCCATACTGGCAATAAGCGGTGGAATTGTGATATCGGGTTGCGTGGTGCTTTCAATTACATTGGCAAGCCTTTAAAACAATAAAGCCGCTTCGATAAGCGGCTTTATTGTTTTAAGAATATAAAATTCAAATCAGGCGGAAAATTCAACGAACTTTTCTTTTGGTGCTCCACAAACGGGGCACTTGTCTGGCAGATCTCCACCTTCATGCGTGTAGCCGCAAACAGGACAGATGAAAACTTTTTCCGCAGCGTAATCCTTACCTTTTTCAACCAATTCTTTTGCCTTCATGTACATCTTTTGATGGATCTTTTCAGCTTCTAACGCGTAATGCGTGGTGCGCACGGCTTCCTTTTCACCTTGAAAGTCAGCGGCGTTGTTGTAAACTGGGTACATTTCCTCTATCTCAAAGCTTTCTCCGTCTATTCCCGCCTGAACGTTGTCAACGGTATCGCCAACAAGTCCCAACGCTTTCAGATGATTTTTCGCGTGCACGTATTCCGCGTAAGCAATGGCTTTAAACAAATTAGCTAGATTTTTCATTCCCTTTTTCTCAGCCTCTTCGGCAAAAATGGTGTACTTCATATGAGCTTGGGATTCACCGGCAAAAGCCGCCTTTAAAAATTCCTCTGTCATCTTTTTCATGCTTGTTCCTCCCCTTGCGTAGTAGTCGTTGCTGGACGTTGCCCGAGTTCCCTATCAAGCATGTAAAGGCCGTTTGGCGAATCTTTGACGAAATTTATTTTGTCGACAATCTCGGATGTGTTGGCCTCTTCTTCAACCTGCTCGTTGATAAACCACTGCAAAAGCGCCAATGTGGCGTGATCTTTTTCTTCCATGGCAAGATTTGCCAGATCGTTTATCAAGGAGGTTATGTATTGCTCGTGCTTGTACGCGTCCTCAAAAACTTCCAACATGGAATTCCATTCTTTTTGAGGTTCTTTTATGGCCTTTAAAACCACTCTTGCTCCTCTTTCGTTCATGTAGGCGTAAAATTTCATTGCATGGCTTATCTCTTCTTGATACTGGATTTCCATCCATGTGGCGGCTCCTTTTAGCTTTTGTGATTCAAGATAAGAGGCCATTGCCAAATAGAGATATGCGGAATAGAATTCTTCATTTATCTGCTTGTTTATGGCTTCCGCCATTTTTTCACTCAGCTTCATTCAGATCACCCTTTCCACAATCCGTGTAAAGAGCAATATTCCCTCGCTTCTAATTTCATATCGTCTGAAACTTTCAAATCAAAAACGGCTTCTGGGGCGTCGCCGGGCTTCAAGAACTGCCTGTAAGATTTTCCATCCACTATGAGTTCTATCCATTCTATGTAATGCTTTTCATCCATTGGATGTGGCACGCTTCCAACTTTGACTTTCACTTTGTCTCCCATCTTTTCTATAACTGGTACGTGCTTTTCAACCGCCGAATCCGCTGTCTTCTCTTCGTACAATTTCATAGGCTTGCCGCAGCACACGAGCTCGCCCGATCCTTCGTGTAAGACTTCTACAATATTTCCACAAACTTCACATTTGTAAATCTGCTTTTTTTCAGTCATGTTCAAACCCTCCTTGTTAAAGTTATGCTTTTTTATGGCAAAGCCACCAGTCAAAACACTTTATTTCTCCTCTTGCTTCGGCTTCTTCTCTCTCTTTGACTTCCTCAAATGAAGAAGCCGGTCCAATGATAACATCGTCTTTTACGATTTCGTTGTCTGGCCAATTTGCCGGTATCGCCACTCCCTCTTTGTCCGCCAACTGCAGACCTTTAACCATCCTGAGTATTTCGTCCATGTTTCTTCCAAGTTCTTGTGGATAATAGAGCATAGCTCTTATCACGCTATCTGGATCAACCACAAAAACCGCTCGAACCGTGTTCGTGCCTTTCGCGGGATGGATTATTCCCAATTCGTTGGCAACATTTCCCGTATCGTCCGCTATGATCGGAAATTCTATATCGTAATCAAGATTTTCCTTTATCCATTCAACCCATTTGATATGAGAAAACACCTGGTCAATGCTTAAACCTATGAGACCACAATTCAATTTTTTGAACTCTTCATACCTCTTTTGAAACGCCACGAATTCCGTTGTACACACCGGCGTAAAGTCAGCTGGATGGCTGAAAAGAATGAACCATCTTCCTTTGAATTCGTCCGGCAATTTCAGCTTACCGTGTGTCGTTTGGACCTCCAGTTCTGGAAATTTGTCACCTATTAAAGGCATTTTTCTTTCTTCCATCTTTTATCACTCCTTTTCATTTTTCATTTAACATATTCACAGTTTTCATGCTTTTTAAGAATTTTCTCCGCTAAATCGTCCAAAGATTTGAAATCTTCGGCTTTTGGATATCCTTTGACCAAAACAGGCTCAAGCATTTCCACCTTAAGGTTAGACGTTAACGATTTGGCCTGGTTCACACATTGTCCAGCCCAACCGTAGGAACCTATAAACGTGCCAAATTTCACCTTCGGCCTTATGGCATTTATGAACGACAAAACGTAAGCCGCTGTTGGATGAAGCCCAACCAACACCGTTGGAGATGCCACAACTATTGTGGCGGCGTCTACCAAGGACATGGCCACCTCTCCGATATCCGCCGTTATAACGTTGTAAGGCCTGACTTCCACGCCTCTTTGTATTAGTGCACTTGTAAGATGATCAACTATCTTTCGCGTACTGCCGTGCATAGAAACGTATGGAATGACAACTTTGTTCTTAACGTTTTCTGACACCCATTCCTTGTACGCGTTCAGGATCAATTGCGGCTTATCGTAAACCTGGCCATGAGTTGGCGCTATGAAATCGATATCATATTCTTCAATTTTCTTCAAATTACTTCTTATTGGCATTCTAAAAGGCATCATGATCTCAGCGTAATAACGCTTTGCATCTTCAACAGCTTTGGCCTCATTTTTAACGAACAGATCGCTTGAAGCGATGTGAGAGCCAAAGAAATCTCCCGTGAACATGATCTTGTCTTCTACCAGATAGGTAGACATCGTTTCCGGCCAATGCACCCACGGGGTAAAAACGAATTTGAGCGTTTTGTTCCCTAACGACAGCGTGTCGCCATCTTTGATCGTTATGAATTTTTCATCATCTATGAGAAGCAGATCCTTTTCAAATCCCTTGCATTTTTCATTGGTAACAACTTTTGCCATTGGAAACGCTTCCAAAACCTTTGGAATCGCTCCTGAATGATCTTGTTCGGCATGATTCGATACGATGTAGTCTATACGCTTTACGTTTAACTCTTTCAAGTTTTCAAAAAGTTCTTCTTCTTTTTCCGGATCTACCGTGTCGATCAATGCCGTTTTTTCACTTCCAAATACAACGTAAGAGTTGTAACTCGTTCCATCTGGAAGTGGTATGATTTCATCAAAAAGGGTTCTGTCCCAATCAATAGCACCCACGGCGTAGACATCTTTTTTTATCTTTCTAACGGCCATTCCTTTCACGCTCCTTTTTTTCCTCTTTCTTTCGGCATTCTGGGCATATTCCTAAGAATTCCAGATGATAGCCCAGCACATCGTATCCTGTTATCTTTTCAACCATGGCGGTCGTTTTCCTAATAGCTTGACTCACTTCGGAAACCATTGAAAATGGCACATCATCTATGCGCCCACATTTAACGCACCTTATATGAAAGTGTGGTTGGATGTTAGCATCAAATCTTTTTTGAATACTTTGAGGGCCTAACTTTCTTATCAACCCCTGCTCAGCCAACTCTTCTAAATTTCTGTAAATGGTGCTTATACTTACATTTGGAAGTTTTTTCTTGACCCTCATGTAAAGCTCATCCGCTGATAAGTGTTCCTTTGAATTTCTCAATTCTTCAAGAATAACCCTTCTTTGATTGGTCATTCTCCACTTTTTCTGTAACATCTTCTTTGCCTCTTTTGCAGTTTTTATTAATGATAACTATTTGCATTATAGTACTAATTTTTAAAAAAGTCAAGTTCGAATTTAAAAAAACAACATTTTGTTCTCAAATCATCATCTTATGTCGCATATGAAAATCAAAAAAGTACCATATCTCTCAAATTATGCAAGTTTGAACATGGTTTTTTCAAAGCTAAAGCCTCATTACCTTCGTCGGCTTTGCTACCACTTCCCCATAAATTGGGGCAGACTTAAAAGATGATTACATCGCCACCTACTTTTTATCAAAAACTTTCCACTTAAAAGTACAAAGTGAGAGTTTTTCTCTGGAACGCTTCACGGCTTAGTTGTTCAAATATGCTACAAAACTTAAAGAATTCTTTAAATTTTTGATCTCGCGCGATCGTTTTTTGTGATATTATTTTGGTGGTGATAACAATGTGTAGAATGGTGTCGTTAGCTTCACCAAAGATTACAAAAATTGAACCTTATTTTAAGGCCGTTGTGGAGCAGGCGTTACATGGAAAACACTCCCCACATGGCGATGGATGGGGAATGGCACTTTATTCGAAGAAAGGACTTACATTGAAAAAAAGCGCACAAGCCATATGGGAAGCAAAAGACATCTTTGAAGAAGCCAACATTGCTTTGATTCACGCCAGAAAAACCACAAGTGGGGACGTAAAGGTTTCGTTTTCTCATCCATTGCTTTCCTCTTGCAACGGAAAAGATTGGGCTTTTACTCACAACGGCGCGATAAATAATTTTTCAGATCCTTTGGAAATTGACACACAATTTTACTTCGAAAAATTTCTCTTTCATTTAAAAGCATTCAACGATGTTGCTCAAGCCATGAAGCTAACCTTCGATGAAATCGAAAAAAATTACGAATACACTTCTTTAAACGCTTTCATATCAAATGGAGAGGTTTTGTACGCATTCAGAAAAGTTAAAGACGGCGATGACGATTATCATTCAATCTTTTACAAGCTGGAAAACGATATCGTTATCTTTTCGACAGAAAAATTTGGAAATAACTGGAAAGCCCTGAGAAACGATGAATACGCGTACGCCAAAGTAGATGGGGAAAAAGTGCGTTTTGAAGTGAAAGGATGGTGAGAGATGAGTGAAGGCGATGAAAACTTAGTCGTGCTTGAATTTTACGAAAGTGGAATAAAGGCTGAAATAGTAAAAGGATTTTTAGAAGAAAACGGAATTTTTGTTCAAATGCGGGATTCAACAGTTCCGTACGGCGGGAGCGCTTACTTTGGCCAGGAAAGCCCAAAAGAGCTGTTGGTGTTGAAGGAAGATTTGCAAAAGGCTCAAGAATTGCTCAAGGAAATTGAAAAAAGGGGGAATAACTGATATGGATTTAAAAAAGACGCCTCTTAACGCGGAACACAAAAGAATGGGAGCAAAGATGGTGGATTTTGGCGGCTGGGAAATGCCCGTTCAATACACTTCTATTCTGGAAGAGCACAAAGCGGTGAGAGAAAGAGTTGGAATCTTTGATGTTTCTCACATGGGAGAAATTCTGGTAGAAGGAAAAGACGCGGTACCATTTGTCGATCATCTGATCGTGAACTCGGTTTCCAAACTCAAAAATGGGCAGATTTGTTACAGCCCCATGTGCTACGAAAACGCAACCATCGTGGATGATCTTTTGGCTTACAGATTTTCAGAAACAAAGATTTTCCTCGTTGTAAACGCTTCAAACACGGATAAAGATTTTGAGTGGATAAAGAAACAAAGCAAAGGGTACGATGTTGAAGTTACCAACCTTTCAGCTCAATACGCCCAAATCGCATTTCAGGGACCAAAAGCGGAAGAAATATTGAGCCAAATTTCCGGCGTAAACCTTTCTGAAATAGAATTCTACCATTTCACCACAGGAAGGGTAAATGGCATTGAATGCATCGTTTCAAGAACGGGTTACACCGGTGAAGACGGCTTTGAACTTTACTTCAACCCAGAGGCCGCTGAAGCGATGTGGAGAAAATTGTTGGAAATAGGAAAACCGTACGATATCAAAGCGTGTGGTTTGGGAGCTAGAGACACTCTCAGATTCGAAGCCTGCTACATGCTCTATGGAAACGACATAGACGACACGACCACACCATTGGAAGCCGGATTGAAATGGACGATAGATTTCGACAAGGATTTCACCGGAAAAGACGTGTTGCTGAAGCAAAAAGAAGAAGGCTTAACCCGCAGGTTAAGGGGATTGGAAATTTCCAAAGGAATAGCCCGCCACGGATACAAGGTGTTTTCGGCGGATGGAAAAGAAATAGGTTACATAACAAGCGGCACTAAATCCCCAACGTTGGGTAAATCTTTGGCATTGGCATATTTGGCAAAGGGATACACAAAGCTTGGAACGGAAGTTTTCGTGGAAATACATGGAAAACGCGTGAGCGCGAATGTGATAAAGACGCCTTTCTATAGAGGCAGTGTAAAATCTGGAAAATAAATTACATGAAGAGGAGGATTTAAGAGATGAAAAAATACACAGAATCTCACGAATGGGTCGAATTGGATGGAAAAGTTGCAACGGTGGGAATTTCCGATCACGCTCAAAATGAACTTGGAGACATAGTTTACGTTGAATTGCCAGAAGTTGGAAAAGAAGTAAAAGCTGGCGAAACACTTTGCTCAGTTGAATCCGTGAAATCCGCAAGCGACGTTTACGCTCCGGTGAGCGGAAAAGTCGTTGAAGTAAACGAAGAACTCGAAAACGCGCCAGAAACGATAAACAAATCCGCCGAAAAAGATGGATGGATAGCGAAAATAGAAGTTTCCGATCCTTCCGAAATGGACAAATTGTTGAGCGAAGACGAATACAAAAAGAAAATAGCTGAATAATTTTCAAATTGCCAAAAGGGCGGTTCTTAGAATCGCCCTTAAATCATATCGAGAAAAGAGGGATAAGTCATGAACTCTTACATTCCTCACACAGAAGACGAAGTTGAGGAAATGTTAAAAGCGATAGGAGTCAAAAGCGTAAACGAACTTTTCTCTCCTCTTCCTCAAGATAGACGCGTTAAAACCATGGGGTTAGATGATCCCAAAGATGAATACAGCGTCTTTTTGAAGTTAAAAGAATTGGCTTCAAAAAACGCGGACGCGCAGCGTTACACTTATTTTATGGGTGGTGGCATATACAACCATGTGATCCCTTCCGCCGTTCACCAAATAGTTTCACGTGGCGATTTCTACACGGCTTACACGCCTTATCAAGCGGAAGTTTCCCAGGGTTCACTCCAAATGATGTTCGAATTTCAAACGATGATGTGCGAACTAACCGGAATGGGAATTTCCAACGCTTCCATGTACGACGGCGCCTCGGCAACCGCCGAAGCCGCTTTGATGGCCGCGAGATTTACAAAAAAAGACAAGATACTCGTTGCCGATTCGCTTCATCCCGAATACCTTCAAACCATAAATACGTACGTAAGTGGACCTCAGTTGAAGGTGGAAGGCGTGAAATACGACGAAAGTGGAACGCTTTCAATTGAAGATTTGAAAGCGAAAATAGATGAAGAAACCGCGGGCGTTATCGTTCAATATCCTAATTTCTTCGGTGTCATCGAGGATCTAAAGGCAATAAGAGAAGCGTCAAAAGACGTTCTCATGATCGTCGTGGTTAACCCCATCTCTTTGGGAGTGTTGGAGGCTCCTGGAAACTTTGGAGCGGACATAGTTACGGGAGATGGCCAGCCGCTTGGAATTCCGATGAACTTTGGTGGCCCATCTTTTGGAATATTTGCAATAAGAGACGATAAAAAATTGGTCAGAACGATGCCCGGAAGAATAATAGGAGAAACGGTGGATGTGGATGGAAAACGTGGCTACGTTATGACGCTTCAGGCGAGAGAACAGCATATACGCCGCGCAAAGGCCACATCCAACATCTGTTCAAACCACGCGTTGGGAACGCTTTACGCCGCCACGTATCTTTCGTTGGTAGGGCCAGAAGGTTTAAGGGAAATAGGAGAAAACAACATTTCGAAATCCCATTACCTTTTGGAGCGTCTCGAAAAAACTGGACACTTTAAAAGGAAATTCAGCGGGGAATTCTTCAACGAATTCGTCGTGGAAACAGATCTCAACATATTCAAGCTTAAGAGAAAACTCCTTAAAAACAACATAATAGGGCCCTTAGACCTTGGAATGTTCGGTGGAACAAAGAGCAGACTGAAAAAGCTTCTTTCCAAAAACGATCTGCTTTTCTGTACCACGGAAGCAAATACCGCCGAAGACATAGAGCGCTTGCTTTCCGTTGTGGAGGCGATGTGAAATGGAATTGATATTCGAAATATCCAAAAAAGGCAGAAGGGGATTCATTCCTCCAAAAATAGATGTAAAGCCGTACAAGATTAACTCCAAATTCGCCAGAAAAAACGCGCCAAAGCTCCCTGAAGTTACAGAAGGAGACGTTGTAAGGCACTACACGAATCTCTCCAGACTGAATTACGCGGTCGACACGGGATTCTATCCGTTGGGCTCTTGTACGATGAAATACAACCCCAAATTGAACGAGCGGGTTGCAAGTTTCCCCGGATTTTCTGAGATACATCCGTATCAGGATCAGAAGACCATTCAAGGCGCGCTCGAACTCATGTACGAACTTGAAGAAGCTCTCAAAAAAATAACGGGCATGGATGCGATGACGCTCCAACCCGCGGCCGGCGCGCACGGTGAATACACAGGAATAGCCATAATAAGGCAATATCATAGAAGCAGAAGAGACTTTAAGAGAGACGAGATCATAGTTCCAGATTCCGCTCACGGAACAAACCCGGCCTCTTCGGCGATGAACGGATTCAAAGTTATAGAGATAAAGTCAGACGATCGCGGAATGGTCGACGTTAACGAACTGAAAAAAGTGGTTGGTCCTCACACGGCAGGCATGATGCTTACCAATCCAAATACGTTAGGTATATTCGAAGAAAACATACTGGAAATAGCCAAAACCGTTCACGATGCCGGCGGCCTGATGTATTACGACGGCGCGAACCTTAACGCTATAATGGGACAGGTTAGACCTGGCGATATTGGATTTGACGTTGTCCATCTCAATCTACACAAAACTTTCTCAACGCCTCACGGCATGGGCGGACCAGGCTCTGGACCAGTTGGAGTTAAAGAATTCCTTAAAGATTTCTTGCCAGTTCCAAGGATTGTTAAGAAAAAAGACAAGTACGCACTTGATTATTCAAGCAAAAAAACCATCGGCAGGGTGAGAAGCTTCTACGGAAACTTCACGGTTTTGGTCAAAGCCTACGCTTACATCCTTACGATGGGCGAAGAAGGAATAAAACGCGCAAGCGAAATGGCGGTACTCAACGCCAATTACTTAAGAGTGGCCATTTCCAAGCTCCTTGAAGTGCCCCACAACAGCATATGCATGCACGAATTCGTGGCAAGCACGATGCCACTTCAAGACAAGGGAATAAAGGCGTTGGACGTTGTGAAACGCATGCTTGACTATGGAATTCATCCACCGACGGTTTACTTCCCACTTATCGTCCATGAAGATATCATGGTAGAGCCTACGGAAACGGAATCTAAAGATACGCTCGATAGGTTCATAGAAATAGTAAAAGAAATAGTGGAAGAAGCCAAAAAAGACCCAGAAAACCTCAAAACCGCGCCGCACACGACGCCGGTTAGGCGCTTAGACGACACACGCGCCGCAAGATATCCCGTTTTGAGGTGGAAATCAGAATGATAAGAAAAACGCCGGAGCAATCCGCTCCGGCATTTTTCGATGAACAAACCAAAAAATTCACCTCATTCGAAGAAATCGTAAATTCCTTCAAACCCCTAAGTATCTTCGCAAAAAAGGATTTTCTTCATCTTCAACCTTTAAACGAAGAGGAATTGAAAATGAATTATGACTTCTTGAAAAAAGTTGAAAAATGTGAAAAATCCAGAAACAGAATAGAGCACATCTTAAGCGACTTTCATGAAATTTCGGCAAGCCTTCAAACCCTGGAAAAAGGCACATCCACAAGCGTGGACATCTTTGAGATAAAAAGGTTTATTCATCATCATAAAAATTTGAAAGAGTTGACCGACAGCTGCCTTGAAGGATATTTTACTTCACTGCAAGACATATGGGAAATACTTGATCCACAAAATAGCGCCTCCTATGCCTTCGCCCCTTTCAACGAAATCATAGAAAAACTGACAAAAAAGTGCGTAAAACTTCAATCGAAAATAGGCGCTCTTTACAAAGTGCAAGCGGAAAAGGTCGAAAAAGCATTTGGGATAAAAGTAAAAGATAGGAAATTCATCTTGAAAAGAAGAAAAGCCAAAGAAATACTCTCTTCAGATTTGGTAATGGTGGAAAGAGAGGGAATACAAAGTTACACGTTCGTTCTGAGGCCCACAGATGAAATACTGTCACTTGAAAGGGAATTATCTGATTGCGAAGACGCGCTAAAAATCGCTCAGGATAAAGAGGTGAAACGCCTTTGCGATACGCTTTCACAACACGTAGAGCGTTTAAAAGAAGAAAAGCGTAAGATATCTGAACTTGATCTGTCGCTCGCAAAGCTTCGTGGGTTGAAACGGGGATGGATCTATCCTGAATTCGATTCAAAAATGGACATACGTTTCGCGTTTCATCCCGAAATAAAAGACAGCGTTGAAGAAATGGGATACACTTACACGCCATTAAACGGTGTATTTGAAAAAGGCTTAACTATGATCTTCGGCCCGAACATGGGAGGCAAAACGACGACGCTCAAAACCATCGGCTTACTTTGCGCGTTGGCATCTTATGGCTTCTTAGTGCCCGTGAAATCCGTTGTTTTGCCACACATAAAGTGGATAAGATACATAGGATCAGACGAAGGAAACAACGGACTTTCGAAATTCGCAAAACAGATGGATTCCATGGCAAAAACGATTTCCTTTCCTCAAAACGGTCTCATCTTGATAGACGAATTCGGTGCCGGCACGAACCCATACGAAGGCGAAGCGCTGGCAACTGCCCTAGCCAAAGAACTTAATCGAAGGAACGATTTTTCTGTAATGGTTACTCACTACAGAAAAACGATAGAAGATGTGAAGTGCAAAAAGTACACGATGGGGCGTATAAATTTTGAAAACGAAATCACGCCGGAAAACGTTTACTCAAAAATAGATCACCATCTCATCGATGGCGCACAAGTTGAACTTGGAGATGCTATCAAGCTTGCAAAAATCCTTGGCTTGCCTGATAGCGTTGTTGAGGTGGCTAAAAGGTTGCTTGAATAGCACCCCCTACGTCGACTGCGTCGCCACTTCCCCCGCAAGCGGGGGCAGACTTATCACTTTTCTTCACAATCGGGGAGAAAAATTTGCGATTTTGAAAGTGGTTCTGTTGAGTCTCCTACCAAAACCGGGAGGCTCCCTACGTCGACTGCGCCGACACTTCCCCCGCAAGCGGGAGCAGAGTATTTATAAAATGGCGAGGAGGGTTCATTTTTCAACAGATTTCTTTAACTTCACGCGCAACGTAAGTTGATAACTATCAATACCCACCCTGCATAACGGTGTCCGTCCTTTTAACATCTCCAGCTTTGATCACAAACTTAACGGGCCTAACTGTGATGTCCGCCTGCGTTATCGTCGGTTCAACGGTTATCTTCAAAAGCTTCATGTAAGACGTGTCCGTTCCCACAAAAAAAGCGTTTATTTCGCTTGTCGCGTTTTCTAAAGAAGAAGCTGAAACGGAAATTCCCTGCCTGAGAATGTATTGAGAAACGTATTCCTCAAAATCATGCAATTTAGCGATCGACACGGTTCTATCGCTTCTACCTATTGTTGCCGAAGTTATGGCCATAACCATCATAACCCCAACTAACACTACTATCATAGCCACCATAGCTTCTACCATTAAAGAGCCTTTTTTCATCTTCACCATCTCATCTCAAATTCATGGTTGTTACCGCTGAAACAAAAGTTGAGCTAACACCGTTTTTGTAAAGCACGAGCCTGTATTTTACCGTTCCTTCTGAAAATTTAAACCCAAGTGATTTTATACCCTTTGCCATAGTTAACCTTTGAACGGGCGAATTTGAAACGTTTTCATTTTTCACAAGTATGATAACGTCGCTACCAGCGGTTGTAATCGTGGCACGATAAGAAATCGTTTTTTTTGGATCGCTTCCCACTTCGACAACGTACGAAATGTAAGGAGACCATTCTTTACTTTTATCTACTTTTACGTCTTCAACGTTTGGTCCCATTTTCATGAGCTGAGACTGAAGCTTTTCGTCTATTAACATGGCTTTGGACGCTTGATTCACTTTTGCCAAAGCTTTTGGACCAATTATCGTGAACTGATTCATGGCCAAAATTATCATTGCCAAGGCTATAAAGCCGACCGCCATGGCGATTAAAAGCTCTACCAATGTAAAACCGCTTTTCATCTAAAATCCCGTCCTTACGAAAAGGAGCAGCGCCTTTTCTCTTCCGGATGGCGTTCCGTAAACGTTGGCGGGCAATCCGTTAAGAATGCGCCAATCAAAAGCATAAAAATTATGATAACCAGTACTAAGAGTTCCTCTTCTATTATATGTACCAAAAAGTTGACCACCTTCGTATTGCATCATAGAACCGTACAAAAACATTTGACCAGGTTTCCCCTTCCAGGTAGCATTTTCAAAATCTGGAAGCCAAAACGTTCCATTGAAAGCATAAAGGCTTGACATGAGTTTAAGATACTGAGGTGTATTATTTAATGCTATATCATAATTTGAAACGATATTTAAAAAATCCGTTCCCGTCGCGTTTCTTATTTTCGCAAGATCTGAAGAAGACATTTGAGAAGAAATCCATGATGAATTTTTACTTAACACTTGATTTACATAATTGTAAATGATATTACCTTCTATGCACGCACTTCGTGTGGTGTAAAGTGTGTATTTGCCTGATACTATATTATTCTTACCGCTTTCACCAATTACAAGATCTGAAGTTGTTCTTATAACACCGTTAAAATTAAAATCGAACGTACTTGCTTTATCAAGACCAAGTAAATTAGCTGCCGTTTTGCTATTGATGACGAGCTGAGAAACGCCAGGAACAGAGTTCCCTGGTATAGGATTTACCGTCAAAAGATTTTTCCAATTTTGATTTGAATAATTCTGAAGTACATCTAAAAAACTTGGATAATAATTAGAATAAAAACTTGGATAATAAGGACTCAATCCATAAATATTGACGTCCTCTTGAAGATGTTTAACAGCGTTAACTGCTGTCGTTGTATCTATTCCATATTTTATGGTGATTGTGGGACCAGAATTTCCTTCTTGTCCCTTTGAAAAGGCAACATGTAAAGACGGTATCCCTTCAATCGATGATATAACGTTATGATAATCGTTTTGTATGACTTTTGGAAGTTCATCAAATATGTAATCGTTCCACCATATCCAGTTATTAAAATTATCTTCAAACATGTTGATAAGCTTTTGAAGTGTGTAATATCCCCCTTCTTCCCATTGATAATCTTCCTCCGAAAATCCATAATTTTGCCACTTTTCGGCCAAATTATCATACACAATCGAGAGATCCAGTCCAACAGGCGTTGAAGTTACACCCATGGATTTTATCTCAGAAGGCGAGGCGACTTCAGAATTTATTTCAGCGGAATATGAAGATGCTATCTTAGACATGTTCATTTTTGTGATTTCCTCATTTGAAAGCTTTGAATTACCGCTTTCAAAATTTGGCGAACCGTAACCCGGTGCTTTGTAAAGTTCGCCGTACCAAACGCGTCCTTTAAAGTCAGGGGTGCCAAGAGTTACCAATGTGCCATTTGTTCTTACAGGACCATCAAGTGTATCACCTGTTAAAAAAGTAACATTGTAATATGGATAAGAATATGGAGGCTCTTCTTGCGTGAAATACACGTACCTGTTCAACGCGTTCGCTATCACGAATCCGCTTGAATAAGCAACTTTGTTTCCAACAACCGCGCGTGACACGATAAAATACTTGGTGTATCTAGTACTTGGATCTTTCGTTTGAATGACGACAACTTGTGGAATTGTGTGCA
>WFYR01000032.1 GCA_015489955.1 Mesoaciditoga sp.
AATCCATATTTTGCTAAAACTGTGCGTAATGAAAGTGTTTCATCTGGCTGGATTGTGATTCTACCCGGGAAAGAAACTTTTCCGTACACGTATGCCCACTTGTTTGATTTCTCAACGATAACCGTATCTCCGGTTTGAAGCTGGATATCTGTTCCGTTGTAGTTACTGGGTACATTGACAACTCTCTCTTGACCATTGCGAGATATGATTTTTGCTTCGGATGCGGCATCTTTAGAAAGACCACCAACTTTGGCGAGAGCAGTTATCAGGGTTTCAGGTTCGTTTGGCCCGAAATCAACCCTTCCGGGAGCTTTAACCGCTCCAAGTATATACACGTACCTTTCAGAAGCACGAGGAACGTAAATGAGAGCACCGTTTTCTATTTTTTTATCCGCTGAACCAGAAGTTATTGAATAAAGATCGTACGTCTCTTTTTTCCCATTTTGAACTAAGATAACTTTCCCGAGGTTTTGTTCTGGTATTACACCACCCGCTTCAGATAAAGCGCTGCCTATAGTCAAAGGCATGCTGGGCACAAGAGTAATCCTACCTGGGTTTCTAACTGCACCGACTACGTAAGCGTAAAACTCCTGCCCTTCAACGCAAATGAGCGTTCCGTTTTCTATGGGGACGTTTGCTTTTCCCGAAAGGACATCTGATATGTTGTATTCGTGTGTAACAGAAGAGGTGACAACTTTTATTTTTCCAGTTGCTTCTTTTTTTATGATATTACCGGCTTTTGAGAGAGCACTCAAAATGGTTTCATTTTCGTTTGGTAAAAATGTGACAAGTCCGGGGTTTTGAACTGCTCCAAGTACGTACGCAAATCTCTGGATCTTTCTTGGAACAACGAAAATAGAACCGGGTTTAATCGTAACTTTTGGCACTTTTCCTTCGTAAATCCCGCTTAAATCATGTATATGTATTGCTGTGGTATCTTTTTTGGAAAAACCAACACGTTTTTGATATCAGCATCTTGCAGGAATCCTCCAGCTTTTTGCATAACATCCAATATCGACATGTTCGGTGTGTATTCTACAAGCCCGGGCTTCTTTACTTCTCCCATAACGAATATTCCAGTTTGCTCTTGAGATGGCACAACAACCGTATCTCCCGCCGAAAGTATTGGATCAACGGAACTCGTGCCGTTGTAAAATCCTGAAAAATCTATGATTTTGGAAGTGAGGTCTTTCCCAACAATCCTGATGTCGTAAAGATTTGAATTTGATAAAACTCCACCTGCAAGAGCAAGCAAAGACGAAAGCTTTATAGTCGATTGAGGAATTTGAATCGCACCAGGGTTTTTCACGCTCCCAAGAACATATACAAAGAACGGAGCGTACTGTTGGATTGAAATAGTTACCTCTGGATTTGAAATGAATTTCTCCAATTTTTCTGTAACGATTTCTGTAAGCGATTGAACGCTGAGAGATTGGGCATAAATATCACCCACCGGAAAGATTTGCACATGTCCATCTGGACCAATGGTGTATTGTCCAGCGAGATCCGTATGGCCATAAACTTGCACATTTATAACGTCTCCAGGTCTTAATAGGTATGTGGATGAAAATGCCATAAATCCAAGACTTAACACCAAAAGAATGGATAGCCAAAATACGAGGTTTCCCTTTTTCATAAATACTTCCCCCAAACATTTTATTTTTTACCTTGCTATTTTACATCATTTTTCAGCTGTCTAAAAAGAAAATGCAACGATAAAACAGCTGCGATCATGCCAGCGTAATCTGCCATTGCATCAAAAGCGGAAACATCTCTCATCGGCACAAAAGATTGATGAAACTCATCTAAAATTGGCCATGAGAAAAGAATGATCACACTTATTATTTTGTTGATCTTTACTCCCAGTTTGTAATTCAAAAAAAGAATAATTCCCAGAATGAAGTATTCTGTAAAGTGTTCAAATTTATCTTGATAGGAAATAATTTGTGGTATCGGTAAAGTAGACAGTGATGAACCGATGAATATGAGCACAAGATATATTAAAACGCTAACAAAAAGTAAAAATGAAGCCCTCATTTTAAGCGTGATGATTTTCAATGCTTCCATCCCCCATTACTTGATAACCTCTAAATTATATCATCAACTGAATTTTCTTACAATTTTGTGTGTACAATAAAGGAGGATCGAAGATAAAGAAAACTGATTCTTGATGATATAATTTTCCTGCAAAACGACAAGGATCCTAAAAACTTTTAAAGTAAAGGAGAAGATGACCATTGCACAAAAAAGTTCTCATACTCGCCGGTGGATCTGGCACAAGATTTTGGCCCAAATCAACAGAAGAAAAACCAAAACAGTTCTTAAACATCACATCGGATGATAAAACCATGATTCAGGAGACCTTTTCCAGGGCTTTGAAAATCACAAGCCATGAAAACATATACGTTGTGACAAATGAAAAGCAAGCCCATCACATATTCGAACAACTGGATCTGCCTAAAATCAACGTTGTAATGGAACCAGCGGCAAAAAACACGGCAGCTGCCATAGCGTTGGGAATATTAAAAATGAACGAAGACGATGTCGTTGTAGTTTTACCATCAGATCACTACATAAAAGATGTGAACAAATATGTAAAAATCCTCGAAACGGCAGCAGAATTTGCGAACAAAAACGAAGCGATCGTTACACTCGGCATAAAGCCAACACGTGCAGAAACCGGCTATGGATATATCGAAGTGGATAAAACAGAGATTCCGGACTCGATCCGGAATCTCGATTCTCTTAAGAAACCAATTCCTCTTAAAGTAGAACGTTTCCGTGAAAAGCCAAATCTCGAAACGGCATATTCCTACGTTGAATCTGGAAACTTCTTCTGGAATTCTGGAATGTTCATATTCAAAGTATCAACGATGTGGAAAGCTTTTAAAAAACATATGCCAGCGCTTTACAATGCACTCAAAAATGTAAAAACCAAAGAAGAATTGGAAAAAGCTTATTCCACTTTAGAATCGATTTCCATAGATTACGGTGTGATGGAAAAATTTGAGAACGTTTTTGTAATTCCTGGAGACTTTGGATGGAATGATGTTGGAAGCTGGGACGCTGTATACGAACTTGTTGAAAAAGATGAAAACGGGAATTACTCTTCCTCAGAAAAAACGATATTTAGAAACGCGAAAAACTGCGCCGTTTTCGCAGATGGAAAAGAAGTGACAATTGCGCACGTTGATGACATAATCGTCGTTGTGTATGATGACAAAGTTCTTGTTATAAAGCGTGGAACAACGCAGGATGTGAAAAAAATATGTGAAAAGTTTTGAAGTGACTAACATGGTTATATCACTAAAATCATGCAATTTCGAAAAAATTCTTGAACTTTTAGATGTACCTTGAATTCTTAAAAAGTTTGAGAAGAGTACGCACACACGAAACAAAACAATTGCCATTCCTTGTGCTAAAATAAGTGGCGATTCATAACGTGCAAGGTGAAACAAAAAGGGGCGGTGAAAATGAAAATCACG
>WFYR01000033.1 GCA_015489955.1 Mesoaciditoga sp.
GAGAGCTTTTAATGAAGAACATGAGATTGTTGAACCTAAGATAATCTCTTTGGAGCTTGAAAGATTTGTTAAAAGGCCAAAACTTGTGAGAGAGTGGTTAAGGAGTGCTTGAAAATAGGTCTGAGAATCATCAGGCCAGTTGAATTTGGTTTTAAGAGGGGCAATGTCTAAATTTCTTTTATTTTAGGCACAGCATACAAAAGAAACGCTAAAATGACGATCATTGAACCAAGAGAAAAAAATATAACGGTGTTGGACAACACGGATGAAACAGAACCTATCAAAGCGTAGGATATTGGCATCAAAGCAGTTGTTAACGTGGAAAGAACTCCAAACACCCTTCCGCGTTTTTCATTGGGAATGATACGTTGTTCGACTACCGAACCCAGCACGTTGGTTATTGACATACATATACCTATCACAAAAGCTATGATTAAAAGAGAAAGATATGGGATCATTCCCAATATTGAAAGTAGCAAGCCAGAGACAATGGATGAAAATACAATGGCATTGTGTTTTTTCTTTAATTCCGGAAGCACAGACAATACGAATCCTCCAACTATCATGCCAGCAGCAAATAAGCTACCGATATATCCGAATTCCATGGCACCAAGATGGTACACATTTTTCACTTGTTTTGTGAGCACTATGTCGACAGGTGCACCGGCAAAATTCATCAAAGAAAATATGATCACAAACCAAAAGAGTGTTTTTTGGCTGTACAAGAATTTCAATCCTTCTTTCAAATCGGAAAAGAATTTTGTGGGCTTTTGAGCTTTCTTCTCTTTCAGTTTTTGCCTGAAGTTTATGAATATTTCCGTAAAAGCCGAGATTATAAATGATACTCCGTTAAGTGCGAATACGAATGGTATTCCTAAAAAGCCAATAAGAAATCCACCAAGGGCTGGACCAGCCATTTGAGTGATTTGTATTTCTAAGCTGTACAAGCTGTTGGCTTTTGTAAGATGGCTATCTGGTACTATGTTGGGAAGGGTTGCTTGAAGGGCTGGACTGAAGAAGGCTGATCCCGTACCCATGAGAAAGGCTATTGTGTAGATCCAAAGAAAAGTCAGCGAATTCGTGTAAGCAAGATAAGCAAGCCAAAGCATCAAAACTCCCCGCGTAGCATCTGAAAGAACAACGAGAGTTTTTCTACTCATTCTGTCTGCCAAAACACCTGAAAATGGACCTATGATGATCGTTGGTAAGATATCAAATACGAACATTGCTCCCATTATCACGCCAGATTGGGATGGAGAAAACTTCTGTACTATCCACCACATTATCGCTATGTAATAGATAGCATTCCCCATAGATGAAATGATTCTTCCAGATAGTAAAGAATGAAATCTTTGTTGAAGAGTTTTTTTGGCATGTCTTGAACATTTGCATTTTGCATTATTTATGATTTGGAACTCCCCTATTCTTTTCAAATACAAGAAATGGTATCACAGATGCAAGGACGAATGCTCCCGAAAATACGATCGTCAAGTTATATCCTACCATTGTATAAACGCTTCCCCACAGTATTGCGCCAAAGATGGTGGCAAGGCTTTCGAAAACGGATAACATAGAAAGTACGGAAGCTCTATTTCGATTTATTTCTTTATTTATCAACATCATTCGTAGTGGTCCAGAGATGCCAAGGCTAAAATGGTATCCACAGAAAAACAAAAGAGAGAATATGAAATTTGTGATAAAAGCTGTGAGTATCAGGAAACTTCCTCCAGTTAACAGCGAGAAAACAAAGAGTACATCCTCACTCATGAATTTTAATTTTTTCAGTAGAAAACTTCCAAACGTTGAAAACAGAGTGGTCAAAACATATATGTAACCCATAAGATATGGATTTTTATCATGCAATTTGTTAAAAAACAAAGGTTGCCAGTACATGAAAATAGCATTGATGCCCAACACAAAAAAGGCTGTTATCAAAAAAATTCTGAAAAGACTTTTGTTTTGAAATACATTTATTATGGACGTGTTTATTTCTCTAAGAGTCCTTCTTCCTTTTTGGACTATTTTACCTTTCGAATATGCCAAAAATGCGAGAATTGTAATAACTCGCAGAAAAAGTATCAAATAAAAAGGCAGGTTCATTTCTACAAAAAACAAGTATCCTCCGATCAATGCACCAATGATTTTTGACAGCAAATTCCAAATGTTGACAATTCGAAAGAAATCACTGTATTCGTCTTTTGATTTCGTAAAAGTTTCAACCATCCAAGCAGTTGACGACCCTGAAAAAAGAGCGGAGGAGAGTCCTCCAAGTAAAAATGCGATCACCAACTGGGTCGTACTGTAAGAAACTATGAGAACGTATATAGAACTGTCTCTTATACACATCTT
>WFYR01000034.1 GCA_015489955.1 Mesoaciditoga sp.
AACAAATTCGACCAAAACGATTTGACTTACGAATTCAAAACCAATAGAAATGACGAAATAGGAGATCTGTTCAGGCGTTTCAACAAGGCGTTGAACAACTTGAGAGAAGTCATCAAAAACATCGCGACTTCTTCCGAAAAGGTTGGAGAGGTGTCTCAAGTTGTCGGTGAACATGAAGAAAGGCTTGCGGGTATAACGGAAGAAATCACAGAGTTTTTGAACGACTCTAAAGCCGACTTTTCCAACATGGCTTCATCCGTTGAAGAGACCAACGCGAGCATAGAAGAAATCGCTTCGGCGTCGCAAACCCTTGCAAAGGCGGCACAGGAGGCAAGCGAAGCCGCCACGAGCATTGACGAAACGATAAAAGAATTGACGCAAATTGCCGCAAAGGCGAAGGATTCGATGACAAATACGGAAAATTCGGCAATGGAAACGGCAAAAATAGCGCAAGGCCTTGACGAATCTTCAAAGAAGATAGGAGAAATAGTCGATGCCATAAACAAGATAGCCGAGCAAACCAACCTCTTGGCGCTCAACGCCGCGATCGAGGCCGCGAGGGCTGGAGAGGCCGGAAAGGGATTCGCGGTTGTGGCTGAAGAAATAAGGGGATTGGCGGAAGAGACAAAGCAATCAACTGCCAACATTTCAAAGATAATTGAAGAAGTCCAATCGAAAACCAGCCAGGCGGTTGAAGCCACGAAAGAGTCAACTGAATCCGTTTCAGAGAGCGCTGAACAGGTTGACGAAATGGCAACCAAATTCGAAGAGATAGCTTCTAACATAAATCAGATAACTTCCACGATAGAAAACATCGCCGCCGCTTCGCAGGAACAAAGCGCCTCAACGGAAGAGATCACGTCCGGCATAACGGATTTAACCAACAGAATACAGAATATGGATGAAGGAATGGAGCATCTCATGGAACGTCTTAGAGAACAGGGAACGATAAGAGACGAATTGGCGCAAGCGGTAAGGGAACTTCAGCAGGCGTACGATGAATACAAGAAACAGCTTTCAAAGTTGAAATACGAATAAAGAGAAAAAAGATAAACAAAAAAGGCGGGAATGTCCCGCCTTTTTCATGTTGTGAATTCACTTGTCAAACTTTGAATTTCTTCGTCAATTCGTTCAGTTTTTCAGATATTCTTGCCAAATCTTCTGCCGTGTTCGCTATATCCGCAACCGCCCTTCCGCTTTCGTTCAAGCTTTCGGAGACGTTTTCAAGATCTTCTATCATCTGTTTAAATGCCTCTTCGCGCTCTTTTGAATCCGCCGCCGTTTCGGCCATTTCTACCTTCTGAGCCTGAAGCGCTTCGGTGATCTCTTCCACTTTACCGTTTATATTTTCAAAGGCGGAAATCATCTTGTGAACGGCGTCAACAACGGAGTTGGCCTCGCTTGAAAGTTCTTCTATGGATTTTGCACCGGATTCTATGTCCTTTGTCGTTCCCATAATATCATTTTGCAAAGAATTTATCTGCCTTCTTACTTCCTCGGCTGCCTTGTTGGATTCTTCCGCCAGGCTGCGTATCTCTTCCGCGACAACCGCGAATCCCTTTCCGGCCTCTCCAGCCCTCGCAGCCTCGATCGCGGCGTTGAGCGCCAAGAGGTTGGTTTGCTCGGCTATGGCCTCGATGGTTTCAACGAATTTCGAGATGGATGAGTAAGATTCTCTCAGGTTCTCAATGGATTTGACACCATCCATGATGCTTTCTTTGGTCTGCAACAAATCATCAACCATTTTTTCTATTTTTTTCTGGCCCTCGTGCGCCACTCCGACCGAACCTTCCGCCGCTTCTTTTACCGATTGAGCACTGTCATTTGTGTTGTCTTCCAATTTTTCCAGATCGGATATTCTTTCAACCATCGCGCTTAAACCGTTAACGGCCTCTTGAGCGGAGTTTTTCATCTTTTCCAGACTGGCTCCCACTTCTTCGACGGTCGCGGAATTTTCCTCGATTGCGGCGCTAAGATTTTGTGAGCCATCGTTCACATCGTCGGCGCTCGATTTTATGTTGTTCACCATTGTTTTCAAAGAATCAACCATATCTTTGAAGGTGTTTTGCAACACTCCAAATTCGTCTTTTCTGTTTGTCCTTTCTATCTCAAAGGTCAGGTCTCCCTCTTCTATTTTCTTAGCCATACCTTTTAACCTGTTCAATATCCTCACGAAGTTCAAAATGAGCCATATGGCAGCCAGTATCATCGCGGCTATTGCAACCGCGGTTATTATCAAGAAAAGCATCATCAAAGAGCTGAAAGCGTTTGAAACGTCTTGCGACGCGGATTGTATGTTGGACAGAGACGTCTTTAACGTCCTGTCGGATTGGCTAAAGAGCGTTGAAATGTCAGAAATCAAGGATTCAAAGGTGGATTTAACCTTCGTGTTCAAAAGCGTCGATATGAGCTTTCTCTGGTTTTCGATTTGAGACGAATAGCCATTCACCATCGTATTCTGAGAGCTCAATTCAAATTGAATAGCTGCGTACTGCTTTATGAAGTTCGCGAACTTCGTTGCCAGTTCTCCGTACCTTTTCAACAACATCTTTCCGTACATCGTATCGGCGTAATTGAGAAGGCCCATGTCAAGAACCGTTTCGTAATCCTGCAAATGCACGTTGAAATTGCTCAAGTCGTCGTCTACAACTTCGTTGCTTGAAGCCAGTCTTATTTGCCTAACTGCCAATTTCATCGAGGTTATGGCGTCGTTTGCCTGAGAAACTCCGGCGTAATTCGCGAGATCCGTCAACAACTTTTCAAGATCGCTTATGCTCGTCTGAGAAATTGGAAGCGCTTTTATTTCGGAAGCGATCTTGCTTTGAGCCTCTTTCAATTTATCACCGGAAAGCGAAGTGAGGCTGTTCGCCTTTTGAGAAATCGCCATGTAGCTTGCCGAAATCGTGTTGTAAAGGTTTTTGTGATATTCGAAGAGATTTGACATTTCGCCGTTAAGCTTCGTGAGCTGCATCTGTAGATTTTCCAGTTTTTGCCGCTGCCGGTTTAAATTTTGTTTGTTTCTTATCAAGGAATTTGCCTGTAAGAGCACGGCGTCGCCGCTAACTTTTAAGGTGTTCAACTCCTCCTTTATATTCTTCGTGGTTTCCGAATCTGGAAATTGAGACACCAAATCGATGGCTTTGGAAACCTGAGAGTTGAAGTCTTTTTCACGTTGTTCCAGATCGGAAGAAGTTGAGCTGAAGACGCCAAGATTCAAAGTCGAAAGGGCAAAGGTTGACGTGTACCTGAGATCGGCGGCTTTTCTCGTTTGAGAGTAAGCGTTCTGAACCTGTTGCGTTGAAGCGTTCACCTTCTGTATCGCGTTGTCCACGCTCAAACGCTTCATGTAGACTGCAAAGACCAGAACACCCAAAATGGCGCCCACTATGATGGCGATCAAAGAGATCTTAAGCCAAACTTTCATATTGCACCTCCAAAATTGATATTTTTAACCCCATTATTGATTTGATTTCAAATTCTCCAAAGCAATTATCGACCGCTAAGCCTTATTTCTTAAAATGAAATTCTTCATTTGAAAAACTGTAATAACCCTTGCTCGCAACGATAACGTGATCCAGAAGGGGAATTTCCATTATCTTTGAAGCGCTTTTTATCTTTTGCGTCACCTTTTTGTCATTTTCGCTCGGTGATGGATCACCTGATGGATGGTTGTGCACCAATATGATACCAGATGTGGGATAAGAAAGAGCAAAGGCAAAAACTTCACGCGGATGAATCAACGACGCCGTTGCCGTACCAACACTGAGATCCTTAGAAGAAACTACTTCGAGCTTTCCGTTAAGCGCTATAACCCTCACAGTTTCAACGTTTAAAAGTGTCATATCTTTACAGAATTCAAAGACCTCTTCGGCTTTTGAAAGGCGCTGTTTGTTTTTTAAAGACTCCTTCCACATTCTCTTTCCCATCTCCAGAGCCGCCTGGATTGTTAAAGCTTTTGCCCTGCCAACGCCAGCCACTTTTAAAAATTCATGTGCGCATGCTTTTTCCATTCTTAAAAAGGAATTGTCAAAAGCTGCCATGATTTCTCTTGCCAATTCTACAACATTCTTTCCGTTTCTTCCAGTTCTTAAAAGGATGGCAACGAGTTCTGAATCTTCTAAAGAGCCTATGCCATACTTTTCAGCCCGCTCTCTTGGCTTTTCCATTTCTCTCTCCATCTCTTACAAGGAATTACAAAAAGAGGCAAGCATCGCCAAACGAAAAAAAACGATAGCCGTTATCCAACGCGTTTTTGTAAGCTTTCATCACCAATTCTCTTCCAGCAAATGCTGAAACGAGCACTATTAAAGAAGACCTTGGAATGTGAAAGTTGGTTATCAAAGCGTCCACAACCTTAAAACGATAAGGTGGATAAATGTACAAACTCGTGTAATCGGAGAGTTTACCACTTTTTGCCCACGATTCCAAAGTTCTCACAACCGTTGTTCCAACCGCAAAAAGGCGTCCTTTTCTTTTTCTTATTTCTTCAGCCACTTCATCTTCTATTCTGTAAAATTCAGTGTGCATTTTATGTTCTTCAATATTTTCCTCTTCTATGGGTTTGAAGGTGTCAAGACCGACGTCCAGGCGAACTTTAAGTATCTTAACGCCTTTCCTTTCTATTTTTTCAAGAAGTTCCTTCGTGAAGTGAAGGCCAGCTGTCGGAGCCGCAACCGAACCGGGTACCTTTGCAAAAACCGTTTGGTAGTCTTCAGGTCGACTTTCTCTGCTCGTTATGTAAGGGGGAAGCGGAACTTCTCCCACGCTTTCAAGCTCTTTGTCATCAGCGTTGAACTCGAAATACCGGGTTCCATCGTTTAGATGCCGAACGCATCTTCCGTGTATTGACTTCGAAAAGACGACTTCTGTTCCTTCTTTTACCTTCCCACCCGGCCTAACAAGGGTTTGCCAAACTCTATTTTCTATTTTTTTCAAAAGGAAAACTTCAACTCGCGCGCCCGTCGTTTTTTTGCCGAGCAAACGCGCTTTTATAACTTTCGTTTCATTTAAAACAAGAAGATCTCCTTCTTTTAGATAGTCCACAACGTCTCTGAATATTTTGTGTTCTATCTTTTCATTTCCGCGGTGAATTACCATCAGCTTTGCGCTATCACGTGGATGAACAGGAACCTGCGCTATTGCTTCTTTTGGTACCTCGTAATCGAAATCTTCTAATTTCAATTTTTCCTCCCAATTCACCAATTTTAGTTCGCTTTTTCATGTTAGAATATACCGTGTGAATTATAACATCTAAGAATAAGTATATTCAAAAAGGGAGATAAAAAATGGCGCTTGATACCGAAAAAAAACTCGAAGATCTGGTCGTGTATGAAGTGTTTGCCCGAGCGTACGGTGGCTTTAAAAAGGTCGAAGATGACCTTGAAAGGATAAAAAGCTTGGGAGTCAACACGATATGGTTTATGCCAATTCATCCCGTAGGAAAGCTAAACAGAAAGGGAAATTTAGGTTCTCCTTACGCCATACGAGATTACAGAAAAATAGACGAATCGCTTGGAAATGCCGGTGATTTCAAGAATCTGGTCTCAAAAGCCCACAAAATGGGAATGAAAGTGCTAATGGACGTGGTTTTCAACCACATGGCCACGGATTCCGTTTTGTTGGAGGAACATCCGGATTGGTTCATGAGAGATGAAAATGGTCCAACTCGAAAGGTGGCAGACTGGACGGACGTTATAGATTTCGACTTTTCGAATTACGATCTCGTGAAGTACCTCATAGACACACTGAAATTCTGGGTAAAAGAGTACGATATCGATGGTTTTAGATGCGACGTTGCCGGGCTGGTTCCTATTTCTTTTTGGAACAGGGCGCGTGCTGAACTTTCGCAGATGAAAAAGCTTCTCTGGATTTCCGAATCAAAAGAACTGGATATGTACCAGGCTTTTGATTTAACGTACGATTACGACAGTTACGACATATTGCGTGCCCACTTTGAAGGCAAAACATCTCTGGAACAGTACGTAAATCACTTTGAATATCAAAAAAGCGCTTTTGATGGAAATGTTAAATTGAGATTTCTCGAAAATCACGATCAGGAAAGGATCGCGCATTACGTTTCAAAAGAAAAACTAAAAGCGTGGACAGCTTTCTTATTCGTTCAGAAAGGTGCGATACTCATTTACAACGGTCAGGAGTTCGCGCTGGAAGAAAGGCCCGACATATTCAACGAGTACGTGCTGGACTTTTCAAAGGGCAACAGCGATTTTCAAGAATTCTTTTCTTCCATGCTCAATTTGCGCCAGAGAATGCCTGTAATGAGGTATGGAGAAATGTACGTTTTGCCAAATGATTCTCCACATGATTCCGTTTCGATTTTAAGAAAGATGAACAAGTACTTCCTGCTTTACGTTGGAATTTTGGAAGGAAAAGCTCACAAAGTAAAAGTGAAATTCGGAGAAGAGTTCAAATCCACATACGTTCACGCCTTCGATCATGTTAAAGGCACTCCATACACTTTTGGAATCGACGAAAAGGGGGATGCCGTTTTCAACGTTGAAGATTTTCTTTTGCTATCAAGCGTTTTGTAAAACATTAAAAAAGGGGAAGAAAATGAAAATGAAGAATCTGTACCAAACACTGACCGAAAATAGCGGAATAGTTGAAAAGGATAAAGATCCTGATTGGAACGGCTTCATGGTACGCATTGAAAGAGAAAAGGCGCAGATAGCGCCCGAATTCTTTGTATCGATGAATGACGGAATTTCATTTGTGCTTGTGTACAAAAGATTTGAGAAGAGAGAAATACAAAAATTGGAAGTTTTTTTCAACAAGCGTTTGGAAAGAGTTCTTAACAGAGTGAGTTCCATGGGAAAAAAGGGAATAAAGTCTCTTTTCACCAAGGGAAGTAGATGGGCAATAGACAGCGCATTTGGAACGGAAGAAGATATGAAAGTAACGGAATTCTCAGGCGTTTTTTCATTTGCTGACCCCACAGTGATAGACTATGAAGATTTCGAAGTTGCGCTGAGAATGCTTGAAACGCTTTCTGATCTTAAAATGGACTTTTTACACTGTGAAGATCACTCGGTGATCGCTTTGAATATCGGTGGGGGAGATTTCACAAAAGTTGTTGCCCCAAAAATGAAGAGAACGGATTATTCCGGCGATGAGGGAAGAAAGGCGTACGGCATCATCGGTTGCCTTGCCAACTTCGCCTGGGCTAGAAGGCAGATGTTGACCGGCATAATGGAAGCAGCCGTAAAAGACGCTTTTGGAAAACACGTTCAAATGAAAAAATTGGTCGATATCTCTTTTACGATCGCGTTTGATGATGGCAAAAATTTCATTTACAGGTTTAACTATCCAAAAACGGAAAACGTGGCACTTTTTAAGGATGAAAAGGGAATGACTCTGGTTCAAAGTAGTGAAAATTGTAGGATGGTGCCAGCAAATGAATGACTTTTTTAAATCCTTTTCTAACGAGCTTAAAATAATATACAAAAACAAAAACGGTATATTTTTAACAGTTATAATCCCCATAGCGGCCATGATAGTCGTAGGGCTAATATTTCCAAATATCATGAATATGCAAAATTACAAAATAGCGGTTTACAACGCTGACAAAGGACCTTACTCCAATCTCGCGTTGACGTTGGTTTATGGCATGATAAAGGGGGATACCATAAAGCGCGTGGACAGCCTTGAAAAAATGCACAAAGGTCTTGATAACGGTACTTACGATGGAGCAGTGGTGATTCCAAAGGGATTTTCCGAGTCCGTTCAAAAAGGAGAAAAATTTCATCTTGTTTTCGTTCCTTCCACGGTAAACATACAAACTTCTGTGATAATATACGATACTTTTAAAACACTTTTTTCGGAAATAGGAAATGCCGTTGTCGTTAGAAATATCTTAGAACTTTACAGAAATCCAAAAGACCGGGTGGAAATCATTCCTCCGTCCCTCACGATAGCCGGACCTTACGGTAAGAAAATGAATTACGTGAACTTCATGATACCCTCTCTTGCCGTATTGATAGCCATGGCAAGTGTTGCGGTTACACTTTCATCTTCGATCTCATACGAAAGGGAAAATGGCATTTTGAAGGTTATATTGATAAGTACCGTAAACAGAAGCTCGCATATTCTTGGAAAAATAGCCGCTCAATCCGTTGACGGCACTTTAAAGGGTGTGCTGGCGTTGATAGCCGCTCAACTCTTCTTTTCGAGTGGACTTCAAACGCCATTTAGGAGTATTTTTATGCTTTTCATCGGGACTTTGGCTTTCGTTGGAATAGGAACTATCGTATCGATGCTTTCGCCCAGTCAACGCATTTCAAACGCCATCGTCGTTGGATACATCTTTCCGAGCATATTTTTAAGCGGCATATTCATACCCATTCACCAGATGCCAAAAGTGGCGCAGTGGCTATCCAAAGCTTTTCCGATGACTTTCACCGCAGATGCGCTTCAAAGAATAAACGTGCTGGGCTACACTATATTGAACGTTTTGAACTACGATTTATTTCCAATTTTGCTGTACGTCGGCATTTCAATTCTCATTTCCATTCTGCTGTTCAACAGACTGGAAGACGTGGAGGAAATAAACTGATGATTTACAGATGCGTACCCGAATTCGTTGAAAAAGTGTGGGGAGATGAAAAACTGGCAAAGCGTTACTCGGTAAGGGGAAAAATTGGAGAAGTTTGGCTGTGTTCCGATTTCCCTGCCAAGCGAACTGAGCTGGTTGACCGAAGCGGAAAAAAAGTGAGCTGGTCTGTGGTAAACGAATTGTGGAAAAGCGAAAGATTTCCTTTTTTAGTTAAACACATAAGAGCTTCGCAATGGCTATCAGTTCAGGTACACCCCAACAACGAATTTGCAAAAAAAGTGGGGGAACCCTGGGGAAAGCCAGAAATATGGATATTTTTAAGTGGCGGCAAGATCGTGAATGGTTTGAAAAAAGGCGCCCTGGAAGAGATTAAAAAAGGCAACAGGGACTGGGAGTCTCTACTCAATTTCGTGGAAGTTAAGGCTGGACAAGCCGTGTACATAAAGCCTGGAACGGTTCACGCAATGGGACCAGGTGTCGAAGTTTACGAATTCCAGCTCACGTCGGATATGACGTACAGGTTTTACGATTGGGGAAGGGGAAGAAAGCTGCACTTTAAAGAATCACTGGCGGTCGCCACCGAACACATTGCCCAACCATTTGAATTCAAGGAATTCCATTCTCCATACTTCAACGTTAAGTTAATGGAAAAGAGCGAATTCATCACCAACAAGAGTGTTTATCTTTTAGAAAGGGGCACTTTTGACGATGAAAAATACTCCGTTCCCACCGTTTTCATAAGTTGTGGCAAGGAAAAAGTAAGAACAACGGGGCGCATTTTTGAAATGGAGGTGTCACATTGAACGTAAAAGAAGAAACATTTTCGGCTCTTGAGAAAATTTTAACTTTCGTTCTGGAAAACGCATCTAAAACCCTTGAATTGAAAAAGAAAGAGCTTGAAAAAAAAGTCCTTCCCAGGGTTAGAAAGATGAAAGTTTACGATAAAAACACACAACAGCAGAGTGAAGTTTCCATCTATAGAGACATGATGTTCAGGGAAGAATACGTTTTTGAAAATAAAAGCGTCGTAAAGGAAAGCGGCATCGTGTTCGTCAACAATTTTGAGCTTGCAAAGCTTGAAATAGTACATTTAAAAACGCGAGGAAATGAAGATCTCGAAGAAGAAAGAGCGTACCTATCCGAGATCGAACTTTCAGATATTCCAATGCTCGCGTTGTTTATCGAAAGTGTTGAAATAGATCTGTCAAAATGACGCACTTCTACTCAATCGCCATTTCCAGATATCCCATTCAGCCACTTGTTTACTCTTTTTCTGAGAAATTAAAAAGTGGTGTAAGGGTGTGGGTGCCGATAAGAAACTCCAAAAAAATCGGGTACGTTTTGCGCGAGGTTGAAAAACCCCCTTTTCAAACGCGAAATATTCTTCAAATAGTGGATGAAGTTCCTTTGCTTGATGATAAAATGTTGCAACTTGCAATTGAAATGGCTAAAAGATACTTCTCCAGCGTTGGAGAGATCCTCGATCTATCTTTTTTGCCTTCTCATAAGGACGTGAAATCCAAAAAAATTACAGAAGTCAAAAACCGCTATCTTATTCTTAGCGCTTCCGTGTCAAAGATTTTAATTTCTCGTCTTGGTAGAAGAGAAGAAGAAATTGTGGAATACCTGCTTGAAAACGATTCTGTGGAATACACCTACGCTTTAAAAAAATTTCCACGTTCAAGTATTAAATCGTTGGAAAGAAAAGGTTTTGTAAGAGTTGTAGAAATGGATCCTTTGTTCCATCCAAAAAAATTAAAGTTAAATTCAGAACAAAAGATGGTTGTGAAAGAGATCCTTTCTTCTCCCCAAAAACCTCATCTATTGTACGGAATAACAGGATCTGGAAAAACGGAAGTGTATTTTGAAGTTGCCGAAAATGTTTTGAATGAATCAAGAAAAGTTATGATATTGGTACCTGAAATTTCTCTCACGCCACAATTACTTTTGAGGATCCGTCAACGCTTTCCAAATAGAAAAATCGGAGTTTATCACAGCGCACTTGGCGCGGCAAGGAAAAAGGAATGGCTTAGAGCCGTTCATGGAGAAATCGATATTCTTCTTGGCACTCGGAGCGCCGTTTGGGTACCCATAAAAAATTTAGGTCTTATCATTGTAGACGAAGAGCAAGATGAGTCTTACAAACAGTACGCGATGCGTCCATTCTACAACGCGGTTGACGTGGCCAAGAGGAGATGCGAGCTGGAAAAAGCGACACTCATCCTTTCATCGGCCACGCCGCGTGTTGAAACCTATTACGATGCGAAGGAAGGCAAAATCGCCTTACATCGCCTATCTTCAAGGGCCGTTGGAAAGTTGCCCGCCATTCGAATCGTAGACATGCGCGGGAGAAGAACGGAAATAATTTCTCAAGAGCTTATTTCGGAGATGGAAAAGGTTGCCAAGAGTGGAAATCAATCTTTTCTTTTCGTACCACGAAAAGGTTTTTCCCCACGCATGCAATGCGCGAATTGCGGGTATATATTCACGTGTCCCAACTGCGATGTTGCGCTTACTTACCATAAAAACACTTTCACTTTGAAATGCCATTACTGTGGATTCAGCGAAAAAGTTCCAGACGAATGCCCAAAATGTGGCTCAAAGAATTTGATAAAAGGCGGAATTGGAACTGAAAGGGTAGAAAATGAAGTGAGTAAGATCTTCCCCGGGTTAAGGGTTAAAAGAATAGACAAAGACGAAATAAACGATGTTTCTTCTCTTGAAGAAGTGCTAAAAGAAATATCTGAAATGAAAGTGGACATAGTTGTTGGAACCAAAATGATAACCAAAGGGTTGGATTTTCCAAGAGTTGAACTTGTTGGAGTTATCGATACTGATCACGTTTTTGCAATTCCGGATTTTCGAGCGAATGAACGCGCCTTTCAACTCATCGCCCAGATGGCCGGCCGAGCCGGAAGGGGTGTTGAAGGCCGCGTGATCATTCAAAGCATGGAACCGGACAATTCCGTATTTAACGCCATAATGAATGGAAATATTGAAGGTTTTTACGAAGAAGAGCTCAAAAGAAGAAAAATGCTTGGGTACCCTCCATTCAAAGATCTAATACTTCTCACAATCCAGGACAAAGAGGCGAATAGATCGAAAACGTTTGCTTTTCAAACCAAAAATGTGCTGAAGGGTGGTCCCTTTGAAATTCTTGGTCCTGTTGAATCGCCAGTATTCAAGTTGAAAAATATGTACCGTTATCAGTTGCTTTTGAAGTGCGAAAAGCTCGAAGACGCACTTGATTTTTTAAGGAAACGCTTAACAAAGGAAAATCTCAAATTCGATCCTTCGATTTCTTTAAAAGTGGATGTTCAACCGTACTCAACCTTTTGAATGGTATAATACGGTGATTCCGATATACGCACAATTTGTAACGGTGAAATCAATTAAAATTTCGATATACATTTAAATTAACACACAAAAAGGAGGAGAGTGTTTATGAAGTCTCACCCATTGGTTAAAAAGGCAAGAGAAAAAATGGAAAAATCGGTTGAAAGCATAAGGACAGAGCTTAACCACCTTAGAACCGGTAGGCCTTCTGCCGCTTTGCTTGAAGAAATAAAGGTTGATTATTACGGTAACCCAACACCCATTTCACAGTTGTCCACAATTTCGGTTAGCGAAGGCAGAACGCTGGTGGTAAAACCATGGGATAAAAGCTTGATAGGATCTATAGAAAAAGCCATTCAAGCTTCAGATCTGGGAATAAATCCTTCAAATGATGGAAGCGTTATAAGACTTGCTTTCCCATCGCCCACCACAGAACAAAGAAAACAACTCGCCAAAAAGGCAAAATCCATAGCTGAAGACGGAAAGGTGGCGGTAAGAAACGTTCGCAGAGAGATCATGAAGGAAATAAAAGAGAAAAAGGAAAGTGGCGAATTTCCAGAAGACGACGCGAAATCGTTGGAAAATGAAGTGCAAAAAGTTACAGACGAATACGTGAAGAAATTAGACGATATTTACGAAGAAAAAGAAAAGGAGATAATGGAATTTTGATTCCAACTCACCTGGCAATAATAATGGACGGAAACGGCAGATGGGCAACTCAAAGGGGCCTTCATAGATGGGAAGGCCATCGAGCTGGAGCAAAAGTTGCGGAAAACGTGGTGAGGTGGGCCAACGATCGTGGCATTAAGTATCTGACACTTTTTTCTTTTTCCACAGAAAATTGGAAAAGGCCAAAAGAGGAAATCGATGCCATATTTTCTATATTGGCGGAATACATGAAAAATCGAACAGACCAACTAATGGAAAACGAAGTGAAAATAAGGTTCATAGGCAATGTAAACGCTTTAAAAGAAGAGACGAAAGAAATATGTCAAGAAGCTGAGAAAAAAACTTCCAAGGCTAATGGTATGACTTTGAATATAGCTTTGAATTACGGAGGGCGCCTGGAAATAATTCAAGCGGCCAAGAGATGGAATGGAAATGGAAAATTCGAAGACTACCTTTACACATCCGGTCAACCAGATCCGGATCTTTTGATACGTACTGGTGGAGAAATGAGAATAAGCAATTTCATGCTGTGGCAACTCGCGTACACAGAACTCTATTTCACAAAAGTTTTATGGCCGGATTTCAATGAAAAAGAATTCGACAAGGCTTTGGCCGATTTTTCACATAGAAAAAGAAAATTCGGAGGAATAAATTGAAAAAGGAAACGAAGATAAGGCTTATAACCGCCGCGGTGGCTGTGCCATCGTCGGTTTTGTGTTTTGTCAACTTTTGGAGTACCGTCGGCCTGGTGGCTGTGGCAATAGGGCTGGCAGGATACAATTACGTGAACATCGTTTTAGATGGTTCAAGGAAATTCCACAAGTTTTACTACATAGTTGCCATCCCTCTGCTTGCCATAGTTTTCGGAATATTCGTAAAAGAGCCATTCATTGTGGTTTCGTTATACCTCGCAACCATGGCTGGTGGGTTTTTCTTTGCCATACTCTTTAAAGATTCAAACGAAACGATAGAAAAAAACATAGTTTATGGAACTATAGGGTTGTGGTACCTATCTTTTAATCTTTCATTTTTTACGGTAATCTATTACAAATTCGACGCGATTTACTCTTTAGCTCTATTGGGAGCCGTTTACTCTTTTGATTCAGCTGCCTATTTCGTGGGAAGCAAGTGGGGAAGGCATAAATTCGTGAAAAGAATAAGTTCCGGAAAGTCAATCGAAGGAATATTGGGCGGATGGTTGTTCACGGTAGTTTTCTTTTTGATATACGATTCCATACTATGGCCATTTTTCGGTTGGAGACATTACTCGTGGATTTCCGTGCTCACTATTTCAGCCGTGATAGCTTTCTTCGATTCGGTTGGAGATCTCACTCAGTCCGTCTTCAAAAGGAACAGGCAGCTTAAAAACGCCGGAAAAGTCCTACCTGGTCACGGTGGATTCTGGGACAGGATAGACGGCTTGGTAGTTACGGCGCCAATGTATTTTATTTCCCTTGAATTACTGAAATATTTCAACATTTTATCCATGAAAGGATGATTGAAAATTGGAAAAATTGTCCTCTGTGCAGATAAGAAAGATGTTTCTGGACTTTTTCAAATCAAAAGGGCATAAAGTTCTACCCAGTAGTTCCTTAATTCCAGACGATCCTCAGCTGTTGTTCACGGTTGCCGGGATGGTGCCATTTAAAAAGATATTTTGGGGTTTGGAAAAGCCAAAATACACCCGAGTCGCAACCGTTCAAAAATGTTTGAGAACGAATGACATAGAAAACGTTGGAAAAACTCCAAGGCATCAGACGATGTTTGAAATGCTCGGAAATTTTTCATTTGGAGATTATTACAAAAAAGAAGCGATAGAGTACGCCTGGGAATTCTTGACCGAATGGTTGAAAATCCCAAAAGAAAGGTTGTGGGTTTCAATTTACAAAGATGATGACGAAGCCTACAAAATATGGAAAGAACATATTGGAATTGAACCTAAAAAAATAGTTCGAATGGGAAAAGAAGACAATTTTTGGGGGCCGGTCGGACCAAGTGGACCTTGTGGGCCAGATTCAGAAATTTTCTTCGATACCGGTTTGGATGTAAAAGAATGTCCAAATCCAGATGAGTGCGATCCAACGTGTGATTGCGACAGGTTTCTGGAAATCTGGAATCTGGTTTTTACCGGCTTGTACCAAGATGAAAAAGGAAAAATTGGGGATTTAGAAAGAAAAAACATAGACACCGGCATGGGATTGGAAAGGATCACGGCGGTAATGCAAAATGTTGAAAGTGTCTTCGACACGGATCTTTTTATTCCTCTCATAAAAAGATGTGAAGAAACATTTGGAAAAACATACGCGAAGAATGAAAAAGACGATATTTCCATGAGAGTCATATCCGATCACGTTAGAGCTGCCACCTTTTTGATAGCCGATGGGGTATTTCCTTCAAACAATGAAAGAGGTTACGTTTTGAGGAGACTCATAAGAAGGGCGGTAAGACATGGAAAGTTACTTGGTAGAAATGAACCTTTTCTTTACAAATTCGTGGGAGTTGTGGAAAGCGTAATGGGTGAATTTTATCCGGAAATAGCTGAAAGGCGTGTTTTGATCGAAGAAACCATAAAAAATGAAGAGGAAAGATTTTTCAAAACGCTGGATCAAGGATTGGCACTTATAGACAAAATAGCATCTCAATCTTCAAAGATCACTTCTCAGGAAGCTTTTAAATTGTACGACACTTACGGCATACCACTTGATATAACCGTGGAAATAGCAAAAGAAAAGGGAATTGAAGTTGAAGTGGAAGGATTTAACGCTTTAATGGAAGAACAAAGGGAACGTGCGAGAAAAAACAGGGGAGATAAGCATTTTATTGAGGGAACGTACGAAACGCTTTCGCAGTTGAAGAGCGAATTCGTTGGATACACTGAAATGAAAGCCGAAGCGAAAGTTTTGGCCCTTATTTCAAATGGCGAAAGCGTTTCTCAATTAAAAGAAGGGGAAAATGGAGAAGCGATCTTCGATAAAACACCATTTTACGCTGAAAAAGGCGGGCAGATAGGCGACAGTGGAATATGCGAATGGCAAGGAGGAATTGCCGAAATTCATGACGCTTACTTCAAAGGAAGCCTGCATTTGCATAAAATTGAAGTTCGATCCGGAGTGCTAAAAGTTGGAACTGGTGTACTGTTATCCATAGATGAGGAAAGGAGAAAAGACATATCACGCAATCACACGGCTACACATTTGCTTCATGCCGCACTTAGAAAAGTGCTGGGTGAACACGTCAAGCAGGCTGGCTCTTTTGTATCATTTGACAGGTTAAGATTTGATTTTACCCACATGAAAGCCATGTCAAAAGATGAGGTTAAAGAAGTCGAAAAGATGGTTAACTCTGTAATTCTCGAAGCCATGCCCGTAACTACGGAAATCATGTCCTTACAACAGGCAAAGGAAAGCGGCGCGATGGCCTTATTTGACGAAAAATATTCTGATGAGGTAAGGGTTGTAAGCGTTGGAAAATTCAGCAAAGAGCTCTGCGGTGGAACCCATGTGAAAAACACTGGAAATATCGGAAGTTTCGTCATATTGGAAGAAAAGGCAGTTTCGGCTGGCGTAAGGCGTATAGAAGCCATAAGCGGCAGGTACACACTTGAGACGCTGAGAAAAATGAAAGAAGAGCTTGAAGATATTTCAAAAGATTTAGAGGTACCTCTGGATTCTCTAAAAATGAAGATAAAGGAAACAATTGAAGAAAGGGAAAGACTTCGCGCGCTCGTGAACAGCATGAAACGAGAAAACCTGAATCACAAGTTAAAAAAAGCGTTGGACGATTTCAAAAATTCTGAAGACGAAGTGTTCGTATTCGATGTCCAAAACGTTGACAGTTCGCAGGCCAGAGATATCGCAGATACGGCATTGAATACACTAAAAAATGGAGTGGTTATCGTCCTCTTTTCTCCAAAAGAGGATAAGACCTCATTTGTGGTTAAATCCTCGGGAACTGTAAAAGCGAACGAAGTGGCCAAAAGAATAGCGAACGCTTTTGAAGGAAAAGGCGGCGGTCGCCCTAATATGGCCCAAGGTGGATGGAACAAAAAAATCAGTGTTAAAGATATAAGAACGGTACTTTCTGAAAAGAAATAAAAAATTTTAGAAATCAGAAATCGTTTGGTGGGGGAGAAAAGATGAATACGGAAGAAAGAAAAATAGAAATAAGGGTTGATGCAAATAAGATAAACGCCTTTGTGATATTGCACACTCGTGAGATTTCCGAAGAAGAGATTTACAACGCTTTGAAAGACGCTGGAATAAAATTTGGAATTCTTGAAGAAAACGTGAAAAACCTGATCAAAGCGCCCATAGTCAACGATCCTGTTCTTGTGGCTCGCGGCATACCATCCGTTGACGGCAGAGACGCTTTCATAGAGTACAAGCTCAGCGGTGAAGTAAAAGAAAAAAAGCCCGTGATAATGGAAGATGGAAGTGTTAACTACAAAGAGATAAAATCGTACAACGTCGTTTCGGAAGGAGAAGTGTTGGCCGTTAAACATCCCAAAAGCACAGGAAGGAATGGTAAAGACGTCTTCGGCAATGAAATAGCCGCAAAAGATGGAAAAGACGTGAAGTTTTTGCTTGGAAAGAACACAAAATTAACGCCGGACGGCACTAAACTTGTGGCTACGGTGGCGGGAATTCCTAAGATAGGCGATAACGTTATCGATGTCAGCGAGCTGCTTGAAATAAACGGAGACGTTGACTACTCAACAGGAAACATAGATTTTCCAGGGGATGTGCACATAAAGGGTGGTGTTAAACCAACCTTTGTAGTCAAAGCTAAGGGAAATATAAAAATAGATGGAATAGTTGAAGCGGCTACCATTCAAAGTGAGATGAGCATAGAGTGTAAAGGAGTTAAAGGGAAAAATAAAGGAATAATCTCCGCCAAAAAAGACGTAAGGGTTACGTTTTTAGAAAACGCCACCGTGGAGTGTCAGGGTTCTCTTTACGTCAGAGATTCCATAATAAACAGTGTTGTAAGGGCGGGAGAATTGGTTGAAGTTGTAGAAGGAAAGGGAGAAATAGTAAGCTCAAATGTTATGGCAAGAGTGAAAATCATGGCAAAACAGATAGGTTCGTGGATGGCTGCCACCACGCATCTTGAAGTTGGATTAAATCCTGAAATAAGTGATAAGATGAACGAACTCTCCGCCAAGATCTACATAGACAAGGAAAATTTGCAAAAAGTGATGAAATTGGTGAAGGCTTTAGAAGAAATGAAGAAAAAGCTCGGCGGCTCTTTGCCATCCGATAAAGAAGAAACGTACGCAAAATTGAAAAAAACGCAGTACGTGCTCTATCAAGGTCTTACGAAGATGATGGACGAAATGAAAGCTTATCAACAGGAAATTGAAAGAGAAGCCGAAAAAGGAAGCGTTATAGCAACTTCAAAGGTTTATCCCGGTCTTGAGCTTAAAATAGGAAGCACGCGTGCCATAATAGAAAAAGAGATGGGCCCTACGAAATTCGTAAATGAAGATGGAAGAATAAGCGCTCAGCCTTTCGTTTCCTAAGAGGCTTTCTATTTATCCACGCTTTTTTTGACGGTATACCAGAGGTAGAGATCTAACTTTCCCAACGAGACGTTGAAATGTTCGGCAATGGGTTTAAGGCGCGATTCGTAGTCTAGATACTTTTTTTTTGACCATCCTTTTGGAATTTCGCCTATGATATCTGAATTCAGCATAAGTTTTAATATGTGTTTGTCCAAAATCGCAACTTCTTCTTTCCCGACGTTTCTTAAAAAATGACTGGCTTCTTTCCATCCTATTCCTTTAGCGTTCTTCACAATGTACTCTCTTGCTTGAAAGACCGGCATTCTCAAGATTTCTCTTAAATTGCCTAAAAGCCATCGATTGGAGTATATGTACTCTGCTCTCGCATGTGGAAACCTGTGGCCAACCTTTTTTAAAGCAACTTCAAGTTCTTCTTTTGTAAAATTAACAAAGCCATTTCCTATTTCATTTTGAGCTCGAATTCCACCTTTTGCAGACCAATTCGCCGTCAACACACAAAAAGAAAGCTCATTGAAAAGCTCTTCTTCGCCACCATTTTGTCCTAAATCTACAAACTCTTTCCATCTTTTTTCCACAAATGGAGTGGCCTCTTCGAATATCTTTTCTACTTCCAAAATAACATCTTTCATTAAACCAAACTCCCTATGAGCTTCATGAATTTTTCAACGCTCTCTTCTGTGCGCCATGGAGGGGTAAAACCGCTGTAATTTTTTGCCATTTCCACATCTCGGCTCAAAAGGATTTCATCTTCCTTAACGGAATAAAAATATCCTTTTTTTGCAAGGTATTCTCCCAGATATTCCTGTTCAGTTTGACCGGGAGTTGGAATGAGAAGCCCTTTTTTCCCGAGTTCCACCATGTCCATAATGGTTGAGTAACCAGAACGTGCTATTACGAATTTTGCACGATTCATGAGTTCATCTCGAACGCCTTTTCCAGCGTAATTTATTATTTCAACACCGGGAATGTCTATTTTCTTTGTTTCTTCAGGCGTGCCCCTGACGAGTACAATCTTTCCCTTTAGCCTGTGCAGTTGAGAAACTATTTTATCTTCCAACATGCTTCTGTTTGGTTCCCTTCCGGAAAGGGAAATAAGGTAATCGATATCTTCTTCAACATCCATCTTTTCGTAATCGGATAATATGCCGATGTACTCTATCATATCTTTCAGAAAGTAAGACAGATTGTGAGAAAGATCACCGGTTAAGCCATCGTTTTCTTCAAAATCGGGAACGACAAACTTTTTAAAAGATTGGCGAAAAAAGTAATTGAACTTCTCGGTTTTGTTTCTCAAAAAACTAAGAAAGCTCGGTGGAATGTAACGGAGCTGATGAAATATGAAAACAGATGGTTTCTTTTTATCAAAAGCACCGTACTTCGAATCCGATATGAAAAGATCTATATGCCTCTCTTGCGAAATCTCCAAAATTTGCTTGTGTTCCTTTAACATCGCGTTGATTATAGAAGGCATTATGAAAGAAAGCTTTACGGCGAACGCTCCGTTCTTACCGTAGGGACTCGGGTACATGACGCTTTCAATGTAATCGCACTTATCGCCAAACTCTTTTTTCAAAGCTATCAAAGGACGATGAGCGGTGTATATAGTGAGATGATGCCCTTCTTTTACCAACCTCCTCATGATTGGCAAACCCCTCGTCATGTGCCCCAATCCCCAGGTGCACAAAGCGTAAAGAATGTTCATTTTAACACCTCGCAATTCACCATACAATGGTAATCTCGGGCTCTAATTTTACTCCGAGTTTTTCTTTTACCTCTTTTAAAACTCTTGTGTAGACATTTTTAAAATCTTCGAAGGTGGCCTTGCCAACGTTAACGAAAAAACCGGCGTGCTTTTTTGAAACCATAACTCCACCGACTTTAAAACCCTTGAGCCCTGCCGCATCTATAAGGCGCGCAGCGTAATCGTTCTCTGGATTTTTGAATATGCATCCGACACTGGGCATGTTCAGAGGCTGACTTTTCTTCTTCATTTCAAAGAACTTTTCAACCTTCGTTTTAACTTCTAACGCTGTGGAGTACCGAAGCTTCAAAACACATCCGGCAATCCACATGTCTTCTGAATGAAAAGAAGAGCTTCGGTAAGAAAATTCGACTTCGTTGACTCCCAATTCTTTTACTTCTCCTCTTTTATTCACAACCACAATACTTTGTAGACGATTTGAAATCTCTCCACCGAACGCACCGCTATTCATGAAAACGGCTCCACCTATCGTTCCGGGAATGCCGCTGGCAAACTCAAGACCGGATAAACCTCTCTTTTCCGCCTCGCTTATTATTTTTGAAAGGCTAACACCACTTTCCGCAAAAATGTAGTTTCCATCAAAGCGCATTTCTTTCAGATGAAGGGTGCTTACCAGAGGCACACTTATACCATCACGTATAATGGTGTTAGAGCCTCCTCCAATAATTTTGAAATATTCTCCGTTTTCATGAAATGCCTGTATTATTTCCGCCAGTTCGTTAACGCTTGCAGGTTTTAAGAGTTTTTTAACCTTTCCTGACATGCGAAATGTTGTGAGAGCAGAAAGCTCACTTTCACGCGCCATCTCCGCTAACTTCGCTTGCGTTCCTTCGACCGTATTCACACACCTCCCTGAACATGCATTCAGCGCACTTCGGATTTCTGGGGGTGCAAATTTGTTGACCAAAATTCACCAATGCGCCGTTCAGCTTGGTCCAATATTTCTTCGGCAGAATCTTCATGAGTTCAACCTCTGTTTCTTCTGGTTTTTTGGTTTTTACAATTCCCATACGATTTGTGATTCGATGCACATGAACATCTACGGCAATTGCTGGAATATTGAAAGAAACTGCCAAAACTATGTTGGCCGTCTTTCTGCCAACGCCTTTCAACGTCAGGAGGCTTTTGAGATCGCTGGGAACCTTTCCTTTGTACTTTTCAACTATCTCCTTAGCGATCTCAATGATCCGCTCCGCTTTTTGTTTGTACATTCCTGCCGGCTTTATAAGCTTCTCAACATCTTTCTTCTCCGCTCTTGAGAGCTCATAAGCCGTTGGGAATTTCTCAAAAAGAGCACGAGATGCTTCATCGGTGTTCGCATCTCGGGTTCTTTGGCTTAAGACCGTGCTTATGAGCACGTAAAACGGTTCTCTTCGCTCATGATAACGAGGATATAGATTTATCACATTTAGAAGCACATTTAATGCTACTTTTTTATCCAACATATTTATCGTCTTTCATCACTCTGGACTTTACTTCTTGCTTTCTAATTTTACAATATAGGATATTATATCAGATGTTGACATTTTTTGTTCACCATTAAGTAATAAATTTCTGTTCCAATCGTTCAAATATTCTTCACCAATTTTTTTCGCCTTTGGGTTTTCGAAAGCATACGTGTAAACGTCTTTCAGCTGCTTGAGAAAAACCGTACGATTTTTTTCCAACTCTTGATACTTTTTCAGGAAATCCTTGATCAAGGAATAAATCCTTCCGTTGTTTTGCCATCTTTCTTCATCTTTCAAGTTCCACTCGTATGCCGGCTTGAATATTTTTAACGTGTCGTCGACTACAGTAAGGGCTTCCGCGTACTTCTTCTCATTTATAAATGTCTGCGCCAATGAAGTGAATATGTCAAACACATTCACAGGCACTGCCCAGTAAGTTCTTTGCATGTATCCACCTATCCAGATGTATTTTTTGGCTATTTCTTTTATCTTCGCGTAAGTTTGTGCGTTCATCGGAGTGTCTCTCAATATGTTGTTTATGTATTCGGAATAGACGTTTTCCCAACCCGGATATCTATTCCACCCTCCAGGCAAGATGAAAATTGTTTTGTCGTACCACTTTTCCATTTCTATCCTGTCTTCATCGGCGAGCTTTTCATGATCTGAAATGATCTTTTTGAAATCATTTTTGAACTTCGGGAATTGCTTCATGGCACGTTCGTAAACGCTTATTTGTTGACGTTCCATGTGATAAAGGTTGGAAGAAAACTCGGCTATCAATCTGTAGGAATTCTTTTCGTCAAATGAAAGAAAAGAACTCTGTAAATAATCTATGCCATCTCTGTACATCTGCATTTGTATCAATTGATTTAAGTTCAACTCATTCCATAGTTCAACTAAACTCTTACCATTTTTGACGAGTTTTTCTATCAATTCGTAGTCTTCAATGTAATTGAGATGTCTGTAAGGTGGATATATGTAATACGTCATGCCCTCTTTTCCGTAAAATAGGTCCTTTAATATTTTCAATTGAGCGCTCGTACTCTTCTTCAACGCCGCGTTCAATTCACCAACCACAGCTTGATCACGTTGCGGAAAAGTGCAAAGCAAGCCCAAATAAAACTCCGACGTGCCGTACGTCCAATCCCATCCTAACGAATTCATGAAATTGTAGACCGCACCGTTGTAAGAAAGATTTTGGTTCTTTTCAAATATTTTGAAATTTTCCTCCAAATTCTTTTGCGCATTCAACAAGTTGTTCATCTGTTTGTTGTATTCCTGAACGCGTTGTTGTTCCAATTGTATTGACGCTTGCGTTCTATTCAAATTGGGATTTCTCATCATCAACGCGCTCAAATGCTCTGGAATGTAGTTCTTAGGATCAAGGTAAGCGAATTTTCCCTTGTAAGCTTTCAAAAGCTGAATGTCGTTTTTCACACTTTGAAGTTGGGATGAAACGTCTCTTGCCGCCCTCTGATAAGCGCTGATGTACTGATAATTGACATTGCCCTTTAAAAAGTAAACCTCGCTTACAAAGTACATCGTTTTCAACAGCGCCACACTTCCAGCTATGACAATGGCCACCGTTGCCACTGTTACGAATTTTGCTTTGTTTAAAACCCATTTCCACGTGTAATCTTCGTCTTTGTTGAAAAGATTTGAATTCAAAAACGCGAGCAAGAACATCAACGTCATGGAATCTGGCATGAGATGCTCGGCAAATGAAAGTACACTCGTTAAAATGGTAACTAATGACGCTGATGCTAGCATCATCATCAACATCGCGTTGTCGTATCTTTGCTTCTTCAAAACCCTCAAATAATAGAGTAACAACGAAATGAGAAAGAAAATTATCGACAAGAAACCCACTATTCCAGTTTCTCCCAAAACTTGAACGTAATCGTTGTGAGCCCTTTTGAAATTGTTCCAGGCCACTATAAGAGCCGGATGGTGCTGGACAGCGACACCAAGGTAGTGCAACACGTTTGTCTGATAAGTTCCTATGCCCTGTCCAACGATGGGATGATCTTTCCATTGGTAAAACGCCGCCCACCACGCTAAATACCTTTGCTGTCCACTACCCCCAGAGGTTGTGGCGGAAGAAATGGTAGATGCTCTCCCAAAGAGGCTGAACCTTCCGCCCGTAAACGGTCCTGGCACAGAATAAAGCAAAAACTCCAAAAGCACTGCAACCGCGAATATCACCACCATCATCGTGGTGAATCTGGCGATTTTTTTGTAAGTTTGGCTTACTTCTAAAGCTTTTTTAGTCTCTTCGGAATCGTTTTTACCCTTCTCTTTGAAATTGTGGTAATACGTGTAACTCAGGGCAAAGAAAACAAATGAAGCCGGTACTGCGAGATAATCTCCCCTTGTCTGTGAAAAAATTATAACCGCAACCATCGCTATGGCTTCAATAAGTACGAAGGTTTTTATAACGGTTAACCTTGAATAAATTTTCTTTGCATTTTCTTTCGTTATCTTGTATCCAAGATCTTTGGAAAAAAGAAAGTAAAAGGCGACAAAAAGCATAACACCAAGGTAATCGGGAACAAAATCGGGATTTCCTATAGATGCCCTTACGTTCATCCTTACATAAGGAGTGCCAATGTGCCCTAGCCATATATCGTAACCGGTGTAAAAATTGAGAAAGGCGTCTAAAGTTATAAATCCGGCACTTATCAACAGCATGCCAAGAATGTTTACCATAACTCTCTTAGAGTCAACCCTGTTCATAAGGTATATGGCAAAGATGAACGTTAAAACCACGTAGAGAGCTACCTGACCGGAATACCTTAAATAAGGCATGTCTTCTGCCATTACCGGTAACAAAGAAAGCAACGCAGCCACACCAAAAAGTCCCCATCCTATGGATGGAAGTGTGAACTTTATCGTAATGCTTTCACGTTTTCTCGAATTCCATATTGCACCTATCAGTACAATGAATGCCAGGATGGAAAAAAACGCGTACTTTTGTGTGCTGTATTCGTACGTCCATCCTTTTATCGTAACGATAGGAATGAAAAGTGCTATCAGGTAAAGCGTGTACTCTTCGAATTTTGAGATATTCGACTTAACCGTTTCCATGAACATTACCCACCTTTCAAGCAAATCGTATTTTTGCTTTTCACGCAGGGATTATATCACGTTAAACATCATAAAGCATAAACAATTGCACCTAAAACGGCAGAAAGAATTATTATGTATATTGGATCGATCTTCGTTTTAACAAAAAAGACAAAGGAAATGCCCGCCAGCATCAGCGTTAGCCACTCCTCGTGAGAAGCTTGAAATAGCGAGTAAAAGGTTAAAGATATAAGCGCCACCGAGGCTACGCGCAACGCGTTGTTGAGTTCTTTTGAATTGTTTTTTATGAATCTTGCCAGTATACTTACGATCACTATTATCAAAATAGAAGGGGATAATATTCCCAACGTTGAAAGGAGTGAACCCCATATGCCATCTATTTTAAATCCAACGTAAGTTGCAACGTTCACGGCTACTGGTCCCGGAGTGAGTTGAGAAACGGAAACGATTTTTGGAAAATCTGAGGCGCTAAGCCAACCATGTGATATGACCTCATGGCTTATCAGTCCAACAACTGTCCATCCACCGCCAAATGAAAGAAAGCCTATTTTAAAAAACACCAAAAACAGTTCTAAAGTTTCCATTTTTTCTCACCAAGCCAAACGGTTAACACTATAAAGGAAAATATAACCAAAACGTACTCTGATCTCACGATAAGAAGAAAAGTTCCAACGAGTGCCACTGAAACTTCTAAAAGATTCCACTTTTTCGAAGATATCATCTTGTAAAGCACGCCTCCTATCAATCCCATAACGGCACCATAGGCCCCTTTTAAAAAACCTATCACCAAAGGTGAATTCGAAAAAGTCGAAAGGATAGCACCGATCAATACGATTGCAAAAAAAGGCGGGAGTATAACTCCTATTCCACCAGCCAAACTCCCTTTAAACCCCGCTATTCTTCCTCCAACGAGAACCGAAAGATTAAAAGCCACAGAGCCAGGAATAGATTGCGCCCTGGCAAGCAAAGTGTAAAATTCATCTCTATCCATCCATTGTTTTTTCTCCACTCCATTTGCCAGAACAGGTACCATTGCGTAACCTCCACCTATGGTTAACA
>WFYR01000035.1 GCA_015489955.1 Mesoaciditoga sp.
GCAGAAGAAATATAAGCAAAAATGATAATAAAAAAGCTGAATTTAAGGAAAGCGAAGAAACGGTTATTTCCAAGTGATAGGAGGTAATTCTTATGGCTAAAAAGTTGGCACTGGGTATAGATGTGGGTTCGGTTACCACAAAAGTTGTGTTCATAGATGAAAACGATGAGGTCGTTGAAGGTCTTTACTTACGAACAAAGGGAAGCCCTATAATCACGATAAAAAATGGAATGATCGAAGCGTATGATTACATAACCAAAAAATATGGGGATATAGAAGTTATCGCTGTAGGGACAACTGGAAGCGGCAGGCAGCTCGCAGGTGTTGTAGTTGGAGCGGATTTGGTGAAGAACGAAATATCCGCTCACGCTTACGCTGCCGTTCACGAAGTTCCAGACGTTTCGACTATCTTTGAAATGGGTGGACAGGATTCCAAGATAATATTTTTAAGAAACGGGGCCGTTGTGGATTTCGCCATGAATACGGTTTGTGCCGCCGGAACCGGTTCTTTCCTTGATCACCAAGCTGAAAGAATTGGAGTGCCAATAGAAAAATTCGGCGAATACGCTTTGAGATCGCAAAGCCCTGTAAGAATAGCTGGCAGATGCACAGTTTTCGCGGAATCTGATATGATTCACAAGCAGCAAATGGGAGCGACGCCAGAAGATATAATCGCCGGTCTTTCAGAAAGCTTAGTAAGGAACTATTTGAACAACCTGGCACGTGGAAAAGAGCTCTTACCGAAGTTCGTTTTCCAGGGAGGGGTCTCTGAGAACATCGGTATAGTGAAAGCATTTGAAAATGCCGTTGGACATGAAGTCATAGTTCCAAAATACAACAAGATCATGGGCGCGTGGGGAGTAGCAATGCTTGCCAAACGTGAAATAGAGATAACTGGAAGAAAGACGAACTTCAAAGGCTTTAAGGTTACGGAGCTTAAGCACGATACGAGAGTGTTCTATTGCGATGGCTGCGCCAACAACTGTGAAGTTTACGAGGTCATAGAAAACGGTGAAACGATCGCATACTGGGGAGACAGATGCGGAAGATGGTCCAACAGAATAACATCCAAGGTGAGGATCAACAAAAAGTAAAAAATGGACTGGAAAAAGCAGGTCGTCTACCAAATTTTTGTGGATAGATTTAAAAGAGGTCCCCATTTTTCACAGAGGGTAGCTGAAGGCGTCTACCACAAAGATGGTGGGGTCATAAAAGAATGGAACGAGATACCTTCCAAAGCAGCAAAGGGAATGGAATTTTTTGGCGGTGATTTGGAGGGAATTACAGAAGAGCTCAACTACGTAAGATCTTTGGGAGTCAATGTTTTGTATTTGACTCCCATTTTTCTTGCCAGTACAAATCACAAGTACGATACTCACGACTTCGTAGTGGATCCCCAATTTGGAAATGAAGAGGTTCTCAAAAAGCTTATACGTGAAGTGCATAAAAGAGGGATGGCTGTTTTGTTAGATGGAGTGTTTAACCATGTTGGGGCGGACGGTAAATGGTTTAACCGGGCAAAAAAGTACGGGAACGATGGAGCTTACAACGCCGAAAAATCTGAATATAGAGATTTCTTTTTCTTTGAAAAATGGCCAAAGAAATACAGATGTTGGTACGATACCAAATTACTTCCCGAGTTAAACCTTGAAAATGAAAAATTGCGTGAATTGCTTTTCACAGGCGAAAATGCCGTGGTGAAAAGATATCTAAAGCTCGGAATAGATGGTTGGAGATTGGATTGCGCGCATGATCTTGGGCATGAAATAAACAAGCTGATAAAGAAAAGCGCAAAGGATGTTAATCCAAATTCCTATATTGTTGGAGAAATAAGCACCTATCCCGAAGCGTGGCTGAAAGATGATGAGTTAGACGGTGTGATGAATTACTATTTTGCCAACGTGGTTTTGGGAGGATTAAATGGCTTATATACGCCACTTGTCATGAAGTCAGAGCTCGATCGAATGGTAAAAAAAATTGGCATCGATAAACTTTCCACTTCGTGGAACATGCTTTCTTCTCACGATACTCCAAGGATGAAAAGGCTTTTGAAGGATGAAAAATCAAGAAAGATGGCAGTTGCTTTTCAAATTGCTTATCCCGGTAACCCATTTTTGTATTACGGCGAAGAAAACGGCATGGATGGGGGAGAAGATCCGGATAACAGAAGGCCAATGGTATGGGAAGAAGAAAAATGGGACAAGGGTTTCAGAAAGTTCATAATGAAAGCCATGAAATTAAAAACAAGCGAGCCAGCGCTTGTGAGTGGGAATTACCTGGCTTTGCCAATTTCTAATTCTCACGGAATAGTTGGCTTCGCAAGGTATACGGATAATCCCGAAGACACCTTGTACTTTTTCGCAAATCTTTCTTTCAAAGAGGAAAAAGAAGAAATACCAATACCTCTTTCCTACTTTCTGAGCCATGCCTCTTCTTCAACTCTTCTTGGAGAAGGGGAAGTGCAAGCGAAAATTTCGAGTCTGGAAGTAACTTTGCCAGCGCGAAGTTTTATCATTTCAAAACTTGTCCCAGAATTTGAAAATTACAGGATGTATAAGTATCTTAGAAAATGAGCAAGAGTAACTTCCGGCTCGTTTTTTATCTTTGTGGGTGCTTTTACAAAATTGTTTCACGCAAGTTCTCTTAAAACCATGGCTGAAAATTTCATTCCTAACTTTGTAAGCCTAAGGCGGGGAGAGCATTCCAAAATCTCCCCGCAGAACTTTTTTATTCTTGAAAATGCCTTCTCGAAATTTTCTCCAAATTCCTTTTTCATTTTTTCTGTGTCAACGCCATCTGAAAGTCTTAAGCCCATGAAAAGTGTTTCGCACGCTTCTTCAAAATCGCTGTTGTTTGATTCGTAAACGGTTGGTCTTTCCCCTTTTCTCACTTTTAAAATATAATCGTTTATTTCTGTGGTATTTACCCACCGTTTGTGTAAAAGATGGCTTCCGGCGGACAAACCAAATCCCATATATTCTTCGTTTTCCCAGTATTTCAAATTATGCTGGCAGGGTTTATCTTTTGTCCATGAGCTTATTTCATATCTTTCATATCCCATACTTTCCATCTTTTCCACGATCTTATCGTACATAACCTCAGATTCATCTTCGCTTGGAAGGCGAACCTGACCGTTTTTTATCATTGAATATAGGGGAACTTCTTCATGAATTTCCAGCTCGTAAAAAGAAACATGGGAAGGATTTAGTTCTTCAATTACCTTTAAGTCTTGTTCAACATCTTCTACCTTTTCAAAGGGAAGAGAGTACATGAGATCAACGTTGACGTTTTCAAAGCTTTCACGCAGTATAGAATAAGATTTTCTAAATTCATCGAACGTGTATGGCCTTCCCAGAACTCCCAATATATCATCTGAAGATGTTTGTAATCCAATACTGGCGCGATTTATTCCTATTTCGAAAAGTCCCTTTACCAATTCGTGCTTTACATCTTCTGGATTGAATTCAAAGGTGGCTTCTTCAACGTTCAAGAAAAGGTAATTGGCAAGCTTTTCTATAATTCTTTCAATGTACTTTATCGGTACGTGGCTTGGAGTTCCACCACCAAAATAAAGGGTTTTAACGTGCTTTCCGCGTAGTTCACCGGCGTAAAGATCTATTTCCTTTTCTAAATTTTCAAAGTAATCCTTCATCAACTCTGTATGCGTTGTTGATGCAAAATCGCAATATATGCACTTTCTAGAACAGAACGGTACATGAATGTAAATTGAAATTTCATCTTTCAAGTGAGACGTACACAGCACCCCTGTTATATCCAAAAGTGATTTCGGCGTTTTCTTGATGGAAGTTCAGCAAGAACGTCGAACCCAAAGTGTTTTTCATGTATCTTATCATCCATCCTCCATTCATGTCGTTTTTGACCGAAGAAAGTCCGAAATCTATTCCAATTTTGTCGTTGTAACCAATTCCTAAGTCTAAAGAGGCAAATTTCACTGGCAATCCTACGGATGAAAAGATCACGGGGCTTCCCAATTCATCTGTGAATAAAAACGAACTTTTCACCTTTTTGAAGGAAGTGTCTAACAAACCGAAGTTTTCCATCTGAGTTTGAAAGACAAGTTTTGAGTGTTCCCTTGCGTAAAGCGAGAAGTTCAAAAGCGTCAAGTAAGCTTTGCCGTTGAACGCAATTCCAAAATTCGGTAATCCATAATTCCCAGCAACGAATTTTATGTTGTATATAAAGGGAGCGAGTGTATGGCTAAGCTCGTATTTGAAGTAAGCGGCTGGAACGTTTTTTAACAAATTCATTCCCACTGCTATAGCGTACGTACTCTTTCCAACGATTGGATTTAAAAAACCAATTTTCTCTCTTATAGGTGTTTCGCTTATGTACCCCCCCGCCACGCCAAATCCAGAAGTTCCTATTATCGCCATGAAATACACATTTCCCCACTTTTCGGAATATGTTGAAGACCAATCTAAGTTGTTAAGCAAAAAATGAGTTGAAGCCAGTGCAAACGTGGTTACCAAGGAAAGAACGATAAAAAGCATAATTAACTTTTTCAAGATATTGACAAACCCCCTTTCGAAATGATAATATTTTAGAGCTCTGGGAGATCGTCTAACGGCAGGACGGCGGACTCTGGATTCGCTAATGGAGGTTCGAATCCTCCTCTCCCAGCCAGAAGCCAAGCGTAGACTTGGCTTCTTCTTTATTAAATTATAGCACTTTTTCAGGTTTCTTCTTTCTTCTTGTTGCTTTTCATATGATTCAAGGATTCAAAAAAGACCACTATAAATCCAATTGCCAATGGTATGAAATAAGTTAGAGTTCTCCATTCAAGGGTGACTGTTCCCAAATACTCGCGAGGAACAATTGGAGAAAAGAAGAGATAAAAACCTCCCTCCGCAACTCCGGAAGCACCTGGCGTTGGAGAAAAATATATGATCATCGTTGCAAGTGATTGAACGGAAATAACATCTAATAGAGAAGAGAGTGTATTTTTTAGCACGCCTAGCGAGACTATTGCACTGTAAACCGTTACAAAATCCAGAAAGTTTGACAGTAATCCTAAAGAGAAAGTGGACAGTAAAAGAACAGGATCTTTGCTCAAAATTTTTGCACTTTGAGCGTATTGAACCATTTCGTTGTCAACTTTTTCCAGCAAAGTGTCTATTTTGGGCCTTAATTTTTTACTGAATCTGAACAAAGACACCACCCATTTGAAGAGTGCAAATATCTTGTTGTACACTCTTTTACTTAAGCTAAGGGTTATTAAAAATACGATCATGGCGGTTGAAATGCCAAACCCTATAAAAGCCAGTGAAACAACGGCGGGAACTTTATGCATAAGGTGTAAAGCTATCGGAAGACCTATTATGGCCATGACTTCAAGCGCACTCTGTTTGACGATGAACCTTAAAACCATTACCGAAGTGGAAACGCCGACTGATATCCCAGATTTTCCCATGTAAACGAGTTGCATGGGTTGTCCTCCAGAATAAGAAGGCGTTATCATTCCAAAAAAAGCTCCTATGATAGTCGTTTTAAGTGATTTAAAAAAGCTGAAGTGCTCTTTTGATCCTTTCTTTGTTAAGAAATATATGACTCCCGCATCTGCTGCCCATGAACCCAGCAAGGAGAGCAATCCTATCGTTCCCCACCATTCATGAAAGAAAAATTGGTATATTTTTTGCCAATCTATTCCTCCTCCAAAGGAGTTTAACAGATAAATTGTTATAGCTGAGACAATTACTACGGAAACTATGTACACGACAAATTTCTTCAATTTTTATCACCTTTTAATATTTTTTTCAAAGCTTCAACTTCATCGATGTTTTCATCTAATTTTAGCCTTAAAATTTCTTTCATAGCCTCTCCAACAGCCTTTCCTTTGAAACCGTAACTTTTTAAAATATCTCCATTCACTTTTTTCAATTTGCTTTCTTTGTACTTTTTCAGAAACAGAAAAACTTTTTCTCTTGCCTTTTCACTTTCATAGGCAAGGATGGATAGAGCCTCTTTTTGAATCTTTTCCAGTGCGAAAAAGATGGAGGAAGGGCGATCGACTTTTTCTATTTCTTTTAGTAAGTTTGAACTGTAAAGCTTTTCAAAGATATCCAAAAATTTCTTTGGAATTCCGTATCTTTCAAAAATCTCTTCTAAAACTTTCTTCTTACACGGTTTCAACAGGAGCAAAATTATAGAATAAAATGTGTTTAAATTTTCTTCCATTTTTCTCACAATTTCGAAATATCTGTGGAAATCTACCTTTCTTTTGCATGGAAAAATGTCAAGTATTCCGTATTTTTGAAAATTTTCAAAGACTTTTTCCGGAAAGGCTACGTTTAGACTTTTTTCCAATTCATTTCTTATCCTTTTTTCACTTAGAACGTTAAGATATTTCTTTTTAACTGCGTTCCTCAAAAGTAAATCCGTTTTTTCTTCCAACGTATATCCAAAGCGTGCTGCGTACCTTAAAGCTCTTAATATTCTAGTTGGATCTTCTATAAAACTCATACTGTGCAGCACTCTTATTTTTTTGTTTTTTAGATCTTTTCTCCCACCAAAAAAATCTATAAGGGTACCGAAGTCGTTAGGGTTTAACGCAATGGCCATCGCATTTATCGTGAAATCTCTTCTGTATAGATCTTTTCTCAAATTAGAGGATTCAACTTTTGGCAAAGCTCCCGGGTTTTCGTAGTATTCCGTTCTTGCCGTTGCCACATCCAAAGATATTCCGTCTACAAAAAGGGTAGCGGTTTTGAATTCATCATGCAATCGCAGACGTACTTTTTTTTGTTTCGCAAATTCTCTTGCAAATTCGATTCCGTCTCCTTCTACGACGATATCAACATCCAAGCTCTCTTTTCCCATCAGAAAGTCCCTGACAAATCCTCCCACGCTGTAAGCTCTTTCATTTCTTTGATTGGCAAATTGCCCTATTTCTTCAAGTAAAGAAAAAAGAAAAGGAGAAATCTTTTCCTTCATCTCTTTGGAAACGTCAAACGTTAACTTGCTTTTCTCGTCGAGGGAAACCACGGCTCTAACGAGATCTCTACGCGTTACTATGCCAACAGGTTGCATTTTTTCATTTACAACGATTATCCTTCCAACGTCGTGACTTGCCATCAGTTCGCCTATCTTTTCCAGCGTGGAATTTTCTTTTACCAATACCGGCGGAATGCTCATCACAAGTTGCAAATCTTCAACGCCAGCTTTCAGGGCTCTTTCAATATCTTTTTTTGTTACCACTCCTACGCATTTTCCATTTTCATCTGTTACCGGAAATCCGCTAAACCCCGTGCGCTTTATGATTTCCATAATTTCAGAAACATTTGCGCTTAACTTAACGCTTTTAACCGGCTTTGTCATAATTTCATTTGCCAATCTTAAATTCTTTGTTGTGTATATTTGAACTGATATTCCATCTAAATTTCCGCCGTGTTCCAAGCAAAAATAGAAAGCTTCTAAATCTAGCAAAGACGTTTTTAAATCCGTAAAAGCTTTCGTTGCCAGATAAATGGCCCATGTAAAAAGGCGTGCATCTTCATAAGTGGGAATGGTATTTTTTCTTTTCATTTCAAGTACAAAAGTTGAGGTACATGAAAGGCTTTTACACTTGAATGTACTGGGCATTCCTTCTTTAACAATTTTCGTTTCTTTGAATTGTGGAAAACTTTTCAGCAGACGATTTGCTTCACCAATTAAGAAGATTGAAGCGTTAGGGTGAAGCCTTTTGTAAGCTATACCGCTGCCTAAGCCATCAACCGTGGCTGGAAAAAATTTTTTCAAAACTCACACCGCCTAAAGATACAATGAATTTTTCAACTTCGTCGTCCACAACGTAAAAATTAGAACTTACCTTTTTCATATCCGAAGCTCCAAACTTTTTCACGCCCTTGTATTTTTTTGCAAAGTCTGTTGAAAGCTTTTCTTCTATTCTTTTGTTGAAAAAAACGTACGCTTTTTTCACTTCAACTTCCGGTAAAGAAGTAAGGTAATCCAGATGCCAATGGATCTTTTTTTGCTTTTTGGCGTGTCTTTTTATCCTTTTGTTCAAAGAATTCATCGCTGATCCTATGTAGGCGTAAATTCCTTTCTTGAAATCAACTAAGCCAAGTGATCCCACTTTTACTTTAATTGGCTTTGAAATTTCAACGATTAAAATGTAAGTTCCCTTATCCTTTTCCATATCTCACCAAGACGTAAAGTGTGGAAATGACAATGCTTAAGCCAAGCACAACCGCACCGTACTTCAGAAACTTTGCAAAGCTTATTTCTTTTTTGTACGAACGTCTCAAAAGGGCAAGGGCGACAACGTTGGCTGAAGCACCAACTACAGTACCATTTCCTCCGAGACATGCTCCCAAGCTCAACGACCACCATAGTGGATTTAAATTGGCGTAAATTTTTGGATCCAGAGAACGCATGGATTTTATCACGGGTATCAAAGTAGCGGTCAGTGGAACGTTATCTATAATTGAAGAGAGAACAGCTGAAAAAGAAATTATGATCGCTTCCATGAGAACGTAAGAATTACGAGAAAGTAAGATCATTATCTTGGCCAATTCATTCAACACACCTGTATCGCCGAGTGCACCAACCATGACAAAAAGTCCAAGAAAAAACGTTAAAGTTGACCAATCAACCTTTTTCAAAATGTAGTCCACTTTCTTTCTTTCCATAAAAAGTACGGAAGTAAAACCGGCTGCCATGGCAATGGCGGAATTCTCTATATGTGTCACACTTTGAAGAAGGAACATGGTTACGGTCGCAATGAAAAAAAATATTGAGAGTTTAAAATCTCGTGAATTACTTATCGAAGATTTTGGATCAAGACTGTCTATCACTTTTTTATCAATCTTTTTAGAAAAAGTGTTTCTAAAAAACAAAATCAAAATGAAATCGGATAAGAACAACATAACAATGGCCACTGGACCTGTATTCAAAAGAAATTGTACGAAATCAAGATGTGCCTCCGATCCTATCATTATATTGGGAGGATCACCTATTAGCGTCATGGTGCCGCCAATATTCGAAGCGAAGATCTCACCTATAACGAATGGAATTGGATCCATCTGAAGGGGCTCTGTAATGGCAAAGGTCAGTGGCATGGCCACAAGTATGGTTGTTACGTTGTCTAAAAAGCCTGACATTATGGCAACAAAAAGGGTTAACATGATAAAAAGCTTTTTAGAAGACGTTCCCGCGTGCTGTGCCACTTTTATTCCTATGTATTGAAAAAGGCCACTCTCTTCTAAAACGCTCACAAAAGTCATCATTCCAAGCAACAAAAATATGGTATTGAAATCTA
>WFYR01000036.1 GCA_015489955.1 Mesoaciditoga sp.
GACGCTTTTTCACATCTTCAAAACTTTTCATTCTTCCCACTCCCTTGTTTGTACCTTTTCCACCTTTGACTTACAGTTCTTAATTCCCTTTCCTGCCCTTTTCTATCTTTCTTGAAGTGAGCGCTTAAAAAAACGATTTTTCTGTTTTCTTCATCAACATTATAATATATTCTGATCAGACGTTTCATTTCTTTAGATTTATCCCTATATTCCCACAAATCTTTGTTATTCTTCTTGTTAAGAGATATTAATTTTGGATTTTCCCATGAGCCCATTCCATTGGTAATCCTCTGCCTTTTTGTAATGGTTCAAAGAGGTATAAAATAATCTTTGCCGCTTCGTCTGCGTCTTTATAACTTAAAGATTCAAGAAACTCCTCCACGTAATTGGTTCCGTTGTCTTCATCGTAAAAGTAAACTTTATATCCTTTCCACAAAAATAACTCCATCAATATCTCCCAACCATTCTATATTATCATATATGATAATATAAATCAACAGCTTATATATTTTCTTGCGTTAACTATTTCCAATTTTAGTTAACACAAAGATTTTTGTGTTAGCTTTGATTAACGCAAATCAAAGAGCACTTTTGCCCTCTTTGGCAAAAGCAGTGCTTCATTGGTGGTTTTCCAGCTTTTTGCGCTTTTAGTGCGCCTTTGTTACGCCTTCTGCTCCTTCGATAAGTTAAAATGTATAATGTACGTCTCGTCCAGTGGTGCCATGCTTTTTGTAATTCCTCTACTTACTAAATCGTTAAGCTCAATTGTAGTAAGCCTGTCTCTAATGTCACAAGCTGTGATACTCTTTACTGGTCATTTCAAATCTCTTTTTTAAGCATTAGATGCTCCTTTTGTCAAAAACGGATACTATCTCAAATGTTCAGGCTTTCACTTTTCCTTTTCTCTGAGTGTTGGTTTTTTCTAAGGCGTTTATCAGGAGTTCTTGCAAGAATGCTTTTAAAGAATGCAAGGTAAAACAATTCAAGTTTCAAGATCCAAGCCTTGTTTTTTCTTTCATGAGGTTCATAATATTTCATCAGAAACCTTATCAAAGGCTTGTTTTATTAAAAACATTGTATAATTCAGTTCTTCAAATTTTGATACGTCAACCTCTACATCTCCATTACCCCATCTACCTTTACCTGTTACATCTCTACATATTCCCTTTGGATCATTTATCTCATCAAATCTCATGTTTAAAGAAAGTCTCAATCTACTTTTTTGAGGTACAACATCAACAAAATTGGTGGTGGTTTTATATGCAATATAAAGTTTTAAAACATCCTCCTTAACAGAAGAATCAAGATTAAGAATCCTTTTTCTGAGCTCTTCAAATAACGGTCGCATAGCTTCTCTTTTTGCTAAGTAAAGATGGTCTTCTATTGTATAGGTTTTCTCGTATTTTTTCTTTTCAACTACTTTGTACTTATTCAATGTTTCTTGATCCAATTCCGGACACTTCCATATTTTTGTGGCCAAATCAGCTATGGTTTTTGCTCGACTTATAATTTCTTCCTCATTCCAACGTTCAAGTTTTGCCAACGAACGGTTCAATCTTATTGGACTGTCTGCAAATCCACCTTTCATGTCTCTTTTTTCCTTAAATGGCCTATCGCTTAGCTCGGAGTTATACCCCGTTAAAGTGAGATTGCCGATTGTGTGTAGATATTTATCGTGTATTTCTTTCCAATTATCTCTTAATTCTTTTTTCCACTCGTCAGATAAATTTTCATTTTGAGGCATTACATGCTCAATGGTGTAATTTTCAACATTCACCAATTCTTTTCTGTCATAGTTCTCAAGTTTTTTTAGCAGATAGTTTCTGCTTCTAAAATTATAAACATCTTTTATGATCAATTGTTCTTTAAATTCTTCATCCCTTGGAAATCGTCTGTACGAATCCTTGAGAAGTAAAGCAGCTTTGAAACTTTCCAAATAATTTTCTGGATCAATTTCTTTATAGAGATTTGCAAAAGTTTTATTCAACGAGTTGGTCGGGATTCCACAAATTGCTCTTCTAAAAACATAACTTTCAATATACCGAAGAATTTGTATAAATTCCTCTTTTTCTATGTTTCCTTGTCTATAATCTTCATAAACTTTGAGTAAAAACGGATAAGAAACATCTACTTTTAAAGTGTTAATGTCAGAGAAAACCTTCCTTATTTCGTCATCTTCCTCTTTCTCCAAAGCTATATTGGCAAAATATTTAGAGTACTCACGTTGTGCGTGAAGATTAAAAAAGCAAAAGAGACGTAAAGCGGGTCATTGAAAAAAGGCATAAATATTGAAAAGCCGACAACACCTTTTGTAAAATTAATTTGACAAAACCAATCAACAGGAGGTGTTGCCGGCATGAATATTATGCCATCTATTTCAAAAATAACAAAATCTATTTTTGGACCTGTCTTCGAAGTCCATGAACCATTCAATTCAAAGGATTCATTAATGCTCGTTCAAGGCGTGTTGGTAGGCAGAGGGAAATCGATTAATTCCATAGCGACGTACAACCTCAGCAAAGTATCCCATACAACTTTAACGAGATTTCTCAACGGTCATGATGAGTTCTTTAAAGATATGAAGAAGGCGTTTGAAAGATACGTCATGAGCGTGAATGAGGATACATACATACTGGATGACACACAGATAGAAAGAAGGTCAACAAAATTACCATTTGTATACAAGAACTTTGACCATGCGAATGGAAGATATGTCAACTCACAATCACTTTTAACGATAGGAACACTTGTGAATGGAGAATTCATTCCCTTAGAGATGAAATTTGTTGAAAAAGGAAAGAACAAGAATGAGGAAGTCATTCGATGGCTTAAACAAGCAGAAATTAATAAAGGCTCACTTGTCATATTTGATTCATGGTACACGCACTCTGAAATAATAGAAACGTGCAAAAATGTTTTAGGCTTAGAAGCCATTGGAATGGCGAAGTCAAATCTGAAATTGAAGATAGGAGATTCAGAGAAAAGTGTTGGACAATACCAACGGCAAGTAGAATTCACGAAAGAAGTGGAAATACTCTCAAAGGA
>WFYR01000037.1 GCA_015489955.1 Mesoaciditoga sp.
CCAGCATAGTGGCGACAAAGGACGAACCAACCGATCCCCTTGAACCTACAACGTATCCATCTGATTTAGACTTCTCAACCAGCTGCTTTGCTATGAGGTAAAGCACGGCGTAGCCGTTACCTATTATCGAATTTAGCTCCCTTTCAAGCCTTTCTTCAACGGCTTTTGGAAGTGGATCGCCGTACCTTCTCTTTGCTTCACGATAAGCGTGATCCCTTATCGTTTCCTCAGCATTTTCTATTTTCGGCGGATGAAGTTGAGAATCAACTATCTTTATTTCTTCTATCTCGTTTGCTATTTTGTTTGTGTTTTCAATGACCACTTCATTGCAAATTCTTTCCGCGTCATCTGAAAATTCAGAATCGGTGAATATCTTTTTCGCCTCTTCAAGCATCTCATCGGTAGTTCTCAAATAAAGTCCACCTTGAGAATTGAAATTTTTGTAATCCTGTGCCGCTTGCAGTATTGACCTCACTTTGGCGTCTTCCGGATTCAAAAAGTGCACATCACCGGTCATCACAACAGGTATGGAAAGGGCTTTTCCCAGCGAATAAACCTCAAGGTAGAACTTTTTCAAAAGTTCTTTGCTTATCTCTCTTGAATTGTCATCGCTCAAAACATCCAAAGGCATGATTTCCAGGAAATCGTAAAAAGAAGCTATTTGAATGAGCTCATCTTTGCTTGCTCCGCCAAAAAAGTTTTCCGCGAGTTCTCCCGCAGTGCATGCCGAGCCAATTAACAGCCCTTTTCTTCTTTTCTCAAGCAATGACTTGGGTATTCGAGGTTTTCCCTTGAAGTACTCAAGATGTGACTTGCTCACAAGTCTGTACAAGTTTTTAAGCCCTTCTTTGTTTTTCACAAGAATTGTCATGTGATAGGGGTACAAAACCTTTACATCGACATTCTTTGACAAATCGTTTAGTTTTTCTAACGTGTGAATACCCTTTGAATAAGCCATATCTATAAGTTTTAAAAACGCTTCCGCCGTCACTGTGGTATCATCGAGCGCTCTGTGATGGTTAAAGGTTCCAAGTCCAAGCGCTTTTACAACCTTTTCAAGTCCGTATCCAGAAAGATTTAACATCGCCTTCGAAAATTGCAGCGTATCGATGTAAGGAACGTCCACATTCACGCCCAGCTTCTTTGCGCTTTCTCTCAAAAAACGATAATCGAAATCCGCGTTGTGAGCTACGAAAATGCTTTTTTCCATGAATTCTAAAAGCTTTGGCAGCACTTCTTCAATTGTGGGGGCGTCTTCAAGTTCTTTCAAAGAAATTCCCGTTATTTCCAAAGAACGGTCTGACACTTTCTTGGTTGGTTTTACAAGTGAATGAAAGCTTTCCGTGATCTTCAACTTTTCCACCTTCACGGCCCCTATTTCTATTATTTCATCGTCTATGGCGTTAAGCCCGGTGGTCTCAAAATCAACAACCGTAAAACTTTGATCTTTTATTTCGCCATTCGCGTCTGCTCCGTTTCTCAATATCTCGCCGGTATCGTCCACGACGTAAGCTTCCATTCCATAGAGAGCCTTTATCCCGGTTTTTTTGCTGGCCTTCTCAAATGCGGGAAACGATTGTATGACGCCATGATCCGTAACAGCAACGGCTTTATGCCCCCAACGCTTAAGGGTTTCAAACAATTCATCCACGTTAACAAGCCCGTCCATAGAGGACATAACTGTGTGCAAATGAAGTTCAACTCTTTTTTCGGCTGAGTTGTCCATCCTGAACTCAGGTTCCCACTCTTCTATGGAATTGACGAGGAAAACTTTTTCATGGCTGAATTTATCTTCCGATACCTTTCCTGAAATCAACGCGTACTTTGGTAAAGACTTCGAAAAATCCGTGGCGATCTTTCCAAAAGCTTTGCACGAAATCGCGGATAAAGCGTCTTTCAACGAAAAAGATAAGATTGGAGTTTTTCCGTTTCTAAAATCAACTCCAAACGTTTCACCGGCTATCCAACTTTTCACGGAGTCTTGGAGAGATTTAATCGAAGAAATTTTAATTTTTTTCTTCTTTTTCACATGGCTAACAACGCGATTTCCAGCTTTTTCACGCATGGGCGTTGATAAAATCTTCGGTATTTGCACCGTTTCGGGAACTTTTTGGGTACAAAAAACTTCAACTTTCATCTTGGGAAAGAACTCGGCTACCAACTCATCTATTGCGCGTTTAGAGCCATTCACACTTATTCTCTCTTTTACAAAGGCGTTTGAAACGAAAAGTTTAACAACACCATCTTCAATTTTAACGTCATCTAAGACGCCTTCCAAAAATCTTACCTTTTCAATAAGGTTTTCTTTGAAGAGAGACAGCTTATCGGTTGCATCGAACGAATGGATTTTTACCGGTACTTTAAGGTAGTCGGAAAGTATTTTCTCCACTTCTTCGCTTTTCTTAGAATCCAAAGCAAATATTTCAACGCCATCTTCGCTTACCACAACGCTCTCAACTTTTTCAAAAGCGTTGGATGGCAAAAACAACGGAACATCTCCAAAAGTCGAGTTGGTGAGTATTTTGTATTTCACGTTAAAGCACCTTCCATCTCTTTTACATTAAAATTTTCGAATTTTCCACGATCTTTTACTATCCTTTTTAGATGCGTTTTAAAACGTCTGATGAGCGTGACACAAAGCGATCGCCAAAGCGTCCGCGGCATCATCGGGGCGCGGTATATCGTCCATATTCAACATAATCCGCACCATTTCTTGAACCTGCCTCTTTGTGGCTTTTCCGTAGCTTGTAACTGAAAGCTTAACTTCCATGGGGGTGTACTCGTATATATCTATTCCAAATTTCTCCAACGCCAAGAGGATAACACCTCTTGCTTCTCCAACTGATATGGCGGTGGTAACATTTCTAAAGAAGTAAAGCTCTTCCACCGCCGCTTCGTTTGGCTCATACTCAGTAAGCAACTTTGAAAGCTCATCGTATATCTTCTCTATCCTTTTTGGGATGGCATCGCGCGCTGAAGTTCTTATGGCACCATACGCAACCAAACTTTCACTTCGACCGTAAACGTCAATGACTCCGTACCCTACTATTCCAAATCCCGGATCAACTCCGAAAACCCTTCTCTTTTTATTCTGCATGAAAAAATTATACCCTTCAGATTTTTAAGAACGTTCACGTCACGGTGAAGAGTTTGGTACGCTTGGAATGTAAATTCTGTAAATATTTTTTCAGATCGCCGATGCGCTTTTGCAGACGGCAATTAAACAGAGGTAAAGATGAATTATTTCAAATCAAAGTTTCTTCGCCACCTCTGCTGCCAGTATGGCGTTAGATCTAACAAGGGAAATGTTGGCATCAAGCGCCTGAGGAAAGCTTTTAACTATTTCCGAAAGTAAAAATGGCGTAACATCCTTTCCTTTTATTTCTTTTTTTCTTGCAAGTGCAAGGGCTTCTTCTATGACATCATCCATAATTTCACGCTTTATCTCGTCCTTTTCCGAAATGGGATTTGCAAGAAGCATTCCACCATCTATTCCCATTTCTCTTCTAGCTTTAAAGAGAGCCGCCGCTTCCTCTGGCGTATCAACCCTCATGTAAACTTTTGAGCCACTCGAGCGAGAATAAAATGAAGGGAACTCATCTGTTCGGTATCCGGCCACCGTTACGCCCAAAGTTTCAAGAACTTCCAAAGTTTTTGGTATATCGAGAATCGACTTTACACCCGCGGAAACAACAAGAACTGGGGTTTTCGAAAGTTCAAAAAGATCTGCGGAAATGTCGAAAGTTTTTTCCACTTCTCTGTGAACTCCGCCAACACCACCAGTGGCGAAAACCTTTATTCCTGCAAGATGAGCACAGATCATCGTGGCGGCAACTGTCGTTGCTCCGTCTAAACCTTTTGAAACCGCGTATGGAAGATCCATTCTGCTGAGTTTTAAAATACCGCTCGCCTTTGCCATGTATTCAATTTCAGAAGGTTCAAGACCTACTTTTATCTTTCCACCTATTATTGCGATGGTTGCCGGAACTGCGCCTTGCTTTCTAACGCTTTTTTCTAATGAAAGAGCCGTCTCCAAATTTTGAGGATAAGGCATTCCGTGTGAAATAATAGTTGATTCTAAGGCAACAACTGGCATAGAGCTGTTCAACGCGTCCTTAACTTCTTCAGATATTTCCAAAAAATTTTTCATCTTTTCATCTCCTCTGTGTTTAAAACATCATACTTTCTCTTGATGAACAATTATACATGAACATGCAATTTGCATTTAAATGCTTTTTATGCTATGATATCGCGTAAGGCGCAAAGGATAAGCTCCCACGTTTTATGCGGGAGCGTTTATTTTTGGCATTAACTCATCTTTTTGATGAATCAAGAAAGGAAATCTTGTATGAATAACTTTAACTCGATGAATTTATCACAGGAAATGAAAAAAGCTTTGAAAGAAATGAATTTCAAAGAACCAACCCCTATACAAAGTATGTCAATTCCAATTTTAATGGTAAACACTGACGTTATAGGGCAAGCTCAAACCGGCACCGGAAAGACACTTGCCTATTCCATACCTGCCGTTGAAAAAGTAACAAATGATAAGAGCACGCAAGCTCTCATTCTTTGCCCAACAAGGGAATTGGCAATTCAAGTTTCAAAAGTGTTGGATAAACTTTTAAGATATAAAAAAGGAATCACCTCCGTTGCCATTTACGGAGGGCAGAGAATAGATTTTCAAATTAAGGCCCTTAAAAGAGGGGGACAAATTGTGGTTGGTACTCCTGGAAGGGTAATGGATCACATGAGAAGGAAGACTTTGAACTTAGAAAATGTCAAGATGCTAGTCCTTGACGAGGCTGATGAAATGTTAAACATGGGCTTTATAGATGACATAAAGACAATTCTTTCCAGGCTTCCATCCGAAAGGCAAATAGCGCTATTTTCAGCGACGATGCCAGGAGCAATACTGAATCTGAGTGAAAAATTCCAGAGACAGAGGAAATTCTTGAAAGTTCCAAATCAAGAATTGGCCGTTAAGAGCGTTGAGCAAATTTATTTCAAAATAAAGGAAAGCGATAAGATTGTTCTCATCTCAAGAATTTTGGCAATGGAAAATCCAAATAGCGCAATGGTTTTTTGCAACACCAAGAAAAAAGTGGACGAACTCTCAACAAAGTTAAAAGAAATAGGCTTTCAAGCGGATGCGATCCATGGAGACATAAAACAAATGTCGAGAGATCGTGTTATGAACGCCTTTAGAAGCAAGCAAACAAAAATATTGATCGCGACGGATGTTGCGGCCCGAGGAATAGACGTTGAAAACGTGGAGATAGTCTTCAATTACGATCTGCCTCAATACCATGAATACTACATCCATAGAATAGGAAGAACCGGAAGAATGGGAAAGAGCGGAAAAGCTTACACATTTGTAACGGACAGGGAGATGGGTAAGTTTTACACGATAAAAAGGTACGCAAAAGTTGAAATAGAACGTGGAAGAATACCTTCTCTTAAAGACGTGCGCGCGGCGAGGATGAAAGCGCTTCTTAAAGACGTGTCAAAAATTATAGATGAAGGGAACATAGAAGAATACGAATCCATAGTTGAATTGTTAACCGAAGAAAATTACTCTTCTCTTCAAATCGCTGCGGCGCTTCTGAAAAAAAATTCAAAAGTTAAAATACTGGACAACCCCATTTTTCAAGCGAAAATAGATTTGAATTTCAAAAGAGAAAAAAAGGTAAAGTCATTCAACTTTAGAAACAGTAATTCAAAAAAGCGAAAATATTCTTCTCGCACTTTCAAAAGGAGATCTCGTATTTGAAAACCCGCTTCTAAGCGGGTTTTCATTTTACATTTTTTCCACTTTTACTTCCTTTAACAAACGTTCCACGTCTCCTTTTAAACAAAGCGTTGTTCCCGGTGTCATAACGGCGGCGTTGCCGGCGGCTGATGCCCATTTTAAAGCTTCCATCAAAGAAGCGTCACGCTTCAAAACAAACGCCGCAAGAAACGAATCCCCAGCCCCTACGGCACTCACAACCTTTACATCCAGAGGGAAAAGCTTGTAAATGTTTCCCTCGCACAACGCTATGGCACCATCTTTTCCCAATGTTACAAGCACATCCTTTACACCGTACTTTTCGCTCACGCTTTTTGCGGCTTTCACTATTTCATCTTCGTTTTTTAAAGTGCTTCCGATTAAACGAGAAAGTTCATAAATGTTGGGCTTTATTCCGGTTGGAAAAGCTTTAAGCGCTGCCTTTAAATTTTCACCATCCGTGTCAACGTAAACATTTGCTCCTTTCTCTTTTGCCAGTTTTGTAATTTCAAAGTACGTTTCAGGTGAAAAGCCGGCTGGTAGGCTCCCGGAAACCACCAATGTGTCTTCACTTCTTAAAGTCGCCTCAAGCATTGATATGACAAGTTCAAATTCTTTTCTTTCCAGGGTTGGCCCCGGAAGGCTCATTCTGTACTGATGAATTGAAGACTGAACTATGACGTTCATTCGTGTCTCTTTTTTTATCCTTATTGCAGCGTACAAAACGAGCTCATCGTCAAGAAGGAAGGATATTTTTTCTCCATTTTCTCCACCTAAAGGAGAGATCGCCACCGAATTTCCACCTAATTCTTTTATGACCCTTGAAACATCTATCCCTTTTCCCGCTGCGTAGTCTTCTACCTTTTTAACACGCATCGTATCGTCCTCTTTCAATTCATCCACATAAAGATACCTATCGAGACTCGGATTGAGAGTTAAAGTGAATATCATGAAATCGCCTCCTCGCTTTCAACAAACACTCAAAATTTCTTTGACGTTCTTAAAATCCATTTTTTGCGCAATTTGCCATTCAACAGCTCTTCAATATCCCTTCCATCCTTTAATATGACTTTTCCACTTTTCGCGAGATCAATCGCTTGCCTGGTAAAGTAAGAAGTCGTTACCACCGCTTTGCGCTTAAGAGCTGGAAAACCGTTGTTCTTCCAGTAAGTTGCGCCGGCCATAACCTCTTGAACGGCGTCATTTCCAGTTGACCTCGCGTAATTCTTGGCTTGAACGGCAACTTTACCATTCAATATCAAATCAACACCCTGATCCGAAGAATTTGTAGATGAAGTTGGGTTTTGTACCTTCCATCCACAAGCTTTAAAAAGTCTGGCAAGAAATATTTCAAACGCTTTTCCATCGCCGTTCCCCTGTATCTTGTAAAACTCCATCTTCAATTTAAACTTCACGGTTTTTTTGTATATCACGTGTACAAGCAGAAAAAGCAGGCCGAGTCCTACAAAAACCAATCCAACTTTTAGGCAAAGAGAAAACAGGCATACTTGCCTTAGAAAAAGCGGCACGGATTCTACGAAGGAAAAATTTTTTTCATTGGCAAAGAAAAAAAGGATGAACGAAGCGCCAATTGTGAAAAAAACGATGAAAAGAAGTTTTACCACCTTCATACTTAAACCTTTCCCCATATTTTAAATGTTTTAAAATCTTCATCAAATTACTATGCAATTTTACTACGAAAAATTGCAAAATAAAAGGGCCTTAAGGCCCTTTTATTTCCATACAAATGGAATTTTTCAAGGTTTAAGTCCTTTAATGATTATAAGCTCAAGAGTTTTGGGAGACATTTGCCCTTCCGGTAACAACGCAGATGAGCCCACTATATCGGTTATGGCTCTGGCAAATTCGGGAGAAGAATTACCAGTTTCTGAAGCTATAACATCGGCTACCTGTTGTACAAAAACATCGTACCTTTTTTTCATGTACTGCCAATTTTTGCTTTTTTCCGAATAAAATTTGTTCTTTTCCCTTTCTATAAGGCGTAAAGACTTCCGATCGTTACGCAAAAAATCGATGTAAGCCCTTAAAAATTGCTTAACTTTTCTAACGTACTTTCCCTCTTCTTCTTTCGGCCCAAAAACTTTGTCTTCTAAATCACGAAAGGCTTCATCCCAGGCTTCCTTAAAAAGATCTTCTTTGCTTGGAAAGTAATAATAAATCAACGGTTTCTTCACATGCGCTATTTTGGCTATATCTTCCATAGACACTTCTGCATATGATTTGGAAGCGAAAGCCTCCCGCGCGGCTTCAAGAATCGCTTGTCTCGTTTTGTTTCCCATCCGAGTGGCCATAAAGGCTCTCCCTTCTTGGAATTTTTGATTTACCGATCGGTAAAATAATATCATATTTCTCACAGATGTCCAAAAAAGTGAATTATGTCACAAAACGCAGCATTCATCTGAATATTCTATCTGGTATCCTTCTTTTTCAAGATATTCAACAATTCTTTTAGAGGGTTGAGTTATGAGGTTAAATCCATTTTTGATCGCCGCCATGGCAATCTCGTCTCTATGTGAACCAGTTGGATACATGCAGCCAAGGTTTAAATCGCAACTGAACTTCTTTCTCGCGTAAGCAAAAACATCTTCAACATCTTTCAAATTAGGAACGGGACATCTTTCAAAAGCCGTGCCCTCGGTTGGAATAAAGACTATGAAAACCACTTTTTTTTGAACGTACCTTGAAAGTATGTCGATCGCTTTGAATTCATGCGTTATCTTTCCACAATTAAGGCCTACCGTTATATGTGGGTAAACGCTATCCGTGTATTTCTTAAGAGCCTCAAATGTGCGAATGTAATCTTCAACTCTCTTGTTTAAATTGTAAACGTACTTTATGGTTTCGTTATCCCCAACAAAATCAAATGATATCGCATCCGCTATTTTGGATATTTCCATTGCCTCTTCTTCGTCTACCAAACCAACATGAAAGTTCAATTTATAACCTTTTTCTTTTAATTTTCTTATTTCATTCATGCGATTCAGAACAGGCACTTTTCCATCTTTTGTAGAACCTCCACTTACAAGAATACTCTTTGTGCCGTCTGGAATATCGTTCACATTGTTTACATTCATCATGTGCTTAAGGTAATGAGCGTTACAGTGTTTACAAAGTAAAGAACACGCCGTTCCCGTTACACTCACGGGAACGGTGCGCCTTAAATTCGCGATCTTAATTTTCTTCATGATTTAGAAATGTCCACTTCCCTGAGATACTTTGCCGCCTCTTCCGGAGGCGTGGGATTTATGTAAAAACCAGAGCCCCATTCAAAGCCGGCTAGTTTAGTTAAGCGCGGGACTATCTCGACGTGCCAGTGGTAATAATTTCTTCCTTCACCAGATGGCATTCCCGTGTGTATCATGAAATTGTATGGTGGATCGTCTAACGAAATTCTCATGCGCAAAAGCACGTTCTTCAAAATTTCGGCGAAGCTTTTTACACCCTTTTCACTTATCTCTCCAAAATCGTATTGATGAACCTTTGGAAGTATCCACGTTTCAAATGGGGCTCTCGACGCGTATGGTTCAAAGGCTATGAAATCTTCGTTTTCTTCCACTATTCTCGTGTTTTCCATTTTTTCCTGCTGAATTATGTCGCAGTAAATACATCTTTCCCTGAATTTGTAGTACTCGTTAGATCCCTCTATTTCCCTCATAACACGACTTGGAACCGTAGGAGTGGCAATTATTTGAGAATGAGAATGAGCAAGCGATGCGCCCGCATCCGCACCGTAGTTTTTGAAGATCAGGACATACTTTATTCGTTCATCTTTCAAAAGGGCGTTATACCTTTCTCGGTAAGCCCAAACTATCTCTTCCACTTGCTTGTAATCAAGGGTGGCTATTGTGGCCTCGCTGTCAGGCGTTTCTATGACTATTTCATGTGCACCAAAACCGGACATTGAATCGTAGATACCATGCCCGAGCTTTTTCAAATCCAATTTTGGATCCAAGGCTGGAAATTTGTTGGGTACAACCCTTATCCACCATCCCGGTGTATTCGGTTCTGTATCTGCCGGTCTGAACGCCATTATCTCCGGCGGCGTCACGGACTCGTTACCGGGTGCAAATGGATCGAACTTTGAAACCTTTTCCTCTTTTGGTTTGGCAAAATCGTGTGGGCGCTTCGCACGTTCAGTTGAAATTATGACCCACGTTCTAACTATTGGGTCCTTCCTTAATTCTGGCATCTCAACTCACCTCAATGATTTTTTAAAGCCAATTCGTAAAGCTTCAAATATTCGTCCGCCGATCTTTCCCATGAAAGATCCGTCGTCATGGCGTTTCTGATCAAAGTCTTCATCTCATCTTTTCTGTGATAAAAGTACAGCGCTTTTAAAATGGAACGAGCCAAATACGCGGAATCGTATGGCTTAAACCCAAATCCATTTCCCTTAACGCCATCAAACTCCTCAACGGTGTCCGCCAAACCGCCAGTATACCTGACTATTGGGATGGTACCATACCTCAAGCTGTACATCTGTCCCAATCCACATGGCTCGTACCGTGAAGGCATCAAGAAAAAGTCACAACCCGCGTATATACGCTGCGCCAAATTTATGTCAAAACCTATCTTTACCGACGCTTTACCGGGAAATTCTCTTGCGAGGTTCGAAAAAGAATCTTCATACTTTTTATCTCCAGTGCCAAGCAAAACGAACTGCACGTTGCAATTCATAACGTACTTCATAACGTCATCAATTAAATCCAGACCTTTTTGATCTACCAGGCGGCTTATCAAGCCCACAAGCGGAACGTTTGGTTTGACATCAAGGCCCATTTCTTTTTGGAGCTCCTCTTTATCTTTCCACTTTCCATCCATATTATCTACACTGTAATGATACGGAATTCTTTTATCAGAAGACGGATCGTTTTCTTCGTAATCAATGCCGTTCAACACTCCATAAAGCACTTCACTTCTCGATTGCAAAACCCCTTCAAGCTTTTCACCGTACTCTGCCGTCGTTATCTCCTGAGCGTACGTTGGACTAACGGTGTTGACTATGTCCGAAAAGACTATTCCACCCTTCATGAAGTTCAAATTACCGTAGAATTCAACACCGTCTATGTTGAAAAGGTAATCGGGAAGCTTTGCAAATCCCATGTAAGATCTGTCGAATATACCCTGATAGCCAAGATTGTGAATTGTGTAAACACTTGCCGTGTGGGCAAAGAAAGGATCATTCGCATAAACACTCTTCAAATAAACTGGCAGAAGTCCTGTTTGCCAATCGTTCGCGTGAATGACGTCAAAAGGCTTTTCCATCTTTTTCATCGCTTCTAACACGGCTTTTGTGAAAAAGATCGCCTGTTCCCCACCATCAGGCGACCCGTAGACGTCTTCAGAAGAAAAGTAATGAGCGTTATCGACTAAATAAACCGGTATATCGGTTTTTGGAAGAATTGTTTTAAAAAGACAGGCTTTTTCTGTCGTATCAAGCCCCAGATCGAATTCGTCTAAAACTTTTTCCAAAGGGAGTTCCAACTTTTTAACGTTATCCTTTGCCTTTTTATGAAAAGGCATGAATATTGAAACATCTGTTCCTTTCTTCTTGAGCGCCTTTGGAAGTGCGCCCGCAACGTCCGCAAGCCCTCCAACTTTGGCCAATGGATACACTTCAAAAGATACAACGGCAACTCTCATTGGAATTACCCCCTCTCATATTTCCTCTTCTTTTATAATCGAACGGTAGCCTATATTGCTAACTTCCAAAATCTTTGCTAAATCCTTCACGTTCTTACCCGTTACACGCAAAATGGTTATTTTCTTACCGACTTCTTTGGAATTGTGAACCAAAATGGACAGTATATTCAAAGAATGGGCGTAAAGTATGTCTATAACTTTTTTCAATTCACCCGGCGCATCGTCAAGCTCAAGCTCAAGCCTTATTCCGCCTTCGCCAAAACCGGCCATTTGTGTAAAAGCGTCGAGTATTTGAAAAAGGTCCAACACCCCAACGATCTTCTCATCTTCAATAACCGGCAGTTTCTCCATATCCGCCTCTAAAAAGAAAACGGCAGCTTCATCTAACGTATCTTGAGGATCAAGAGTGTAAACCACTTCATCTATGAAATCGGATATAGGTCTATCGTCATCTACTCCGAGAATTTTATCACTTTTCAGCATCCCCACGAATTTTTCTCCATCGCAAACCACGCCACATTCCGCGTCTTCGGCTTTTAACAATTTTTTCGCCCTTCCCACGGTGGAATCGATTGGGATTATTTCAAAATCTTTTTCCATCCAATCCCTTATCAACATTTTCTTCACCTCTTCTCGTATACATACACTTAAGATCATACACCATACGTCAGAAAAAAGCAAAATATATAACGAAATTCAAAGAAAAAGCGAGAAAAAATGAGAATAAGAGAGTTAAACTGCATTAAATACCTTATACAATTGAAAATTCTACTTCTCGGTCCAAATTGGTCTTTCAATCGCGTAAAATATTAAAAAGGTGGAAATCGTAAGAATAGAGCCAAGGGCTTGCGCTTCTGGAATGTGGCGTGAAGAAAAAAGCCTGTACGCGCTGACGGAAATGGTTGGAAAGCGTGGATCGTAAAGCACCATAGTTGCACCCATTTCCCCGATGGCTATGGCAAAAGAAAAGAAGAAAGAAGAAATCATTTGAGGCTTCAAAATCGGAAGGTACACTTTGAAGAGCTTTGTCAAGAAATTCGCTCCGTCAACAGAAGCGGCGTCGTCCACAAAAGATGGAAATCTTTGCCACGCCGAAGAAAAAATTTGAAAGCCTATTGGAAAAGAGATAACCGTGTATATGGCGATTATTTCCACAGGAAAAGAAAGGTAAAAGTATCCCTGTAAGATAACATATCCAAAGGCAAGCGTTACGGGAGAAACGGCTAACGGCGAGGTGAAAAGTGCGTCCAGAAAGCCGGATTTTTTCACACTGAGGCGGGCGGAAACGCTTGAAAGTAAAACGACAAAGAGCGAACTCGTCAAAGCGAAAATTAAAGTCCAAAAGATGGCCATAAAAACGGTATTTCCTATGTAAGCGTTCATTCTTCCAGAAAAAAGGTTTTTCATCCATTGAAGGGTAAAAGAATTCCCTTGAAAGTCCCAAAAGCCGGCTAACACCTGAGAAAGTATTGGTCCAAAAGCAAAAATGGAAATGAAAATCATGTAAAAGTATCCCCATAGCGGAAACGAAGCTTTCGAACTTGACGATTCTTGAGAAAAAATTCCAAATCCCTTTTTCAATATAGAAAGCAGAAAAGCAAACGCGAACACGAATGAAAGCTGTAAAATGGTTAAAGCAGCCGCGCTTTTAAAATCCAACAGAGTCCTTAGGTACATGTATATCTGCACTTCTATTGTGGCGTACCTCGCTCCTCCTATCATGAGGACAACGGCAAAAGATGTGAAAGAGTAAATAAAAGCAAGGAGAAAAGCGCTCGCAACAGATGGAAATATCAGCGGAAATTCCACGTAAAAAAAAGTTTCTAAGCGGGACGCTCCATCTATCTTTGCCGCTTCCAAATAAATTTTGTTCACTCCAGCCAATGCCCCTCCAACGATCAACATGACGAGTGGAAAGTTGTAAAATGCGTTTCCCATAACAATTCCCAAAAGAGAAAAAAGAGGTGTAAAACTCACGTGAAATATGGGATGTAAAAGGTAAGCGTTCAAAATTCCGTTTGAACCGTAAAAGGTGAAAAAGCCAAGCGCCATGGAAACAGAGGGCATAACAAATGGCACGCTGGACAAAGCCGAAAAGAAACCTTTGAATTTAAATGAGGCTCTGCCCAACAGGTAAGCCGCTGGAAGGCCCAACGCCGTTGCCAAAAGCGCTGAAAGAACGGCCTGATAAAAGGTGAAAAGTGTAACGTGAAAGTTCAAATCAGAAAAAAAATCCAGATGTCCTCCGCTTTCAAACGCGTAAAAAATTATCAAAGAAAGGGGAAGCAAAAACGCTCCCACCATCAAAACTATGGTGGGAAGCGCTTGAAGATATTCCCCCTTCTTCACTTTATCACCAACGCGCTCCACTCTTCAAGCCACTTTGAAAGATTCTTCTGAATGAAAGCTGGGGTGAGAATAAGGCTCTTTGATATCTTAGGCGCGTATTTGTAAACTTCGGGAAGCTTTACATTCGTGACAGGATACATCCACTGATTCAAAGGAATGGCTTCTTGGAATGGCTTGGATAATATGAAATCCATGAATTTGCGGGCTAAATTCAAGTGCTTCGTTCCATTCAATATGCCCGCGTATTCAACCATAACATAGGCACCCTCAGAAGGTACTGTCACACCAATGTCAGAACCTTTATAATAATAGTAATTGTATGCTTCGTCTGTTGCAAAGCTCACCATCATCTTCGCTTCTCCCTTTTCCAGCATTTCAAAGGCGCTGTCCCAGCCGCTTGTTATCGTTTTTATCG
>WFYR01000038.1 GCA_015489955.1 Mesoaciditoga sp.
AGAAAGAGAATGTGGGAATACCTGTTGAAACGCAGAAAAGAGCAGACGGTGATATTCTCGTCCCATGATCCCCATGAGATAGAAGAATACGCAGATCGAATAATGATATTGAAAAACGGAAAAGCTTTGATCGTTTCCACACCGCAGGTGCTTTTAAAAGAATTCATAACGGAGCAGATCTATCAGGCTGAGCTTTCAAACGTGAACCTGTCCGATTTAAAAGAAAGAATAAACGTGATAGACGCGCTTTCTCTGTCAGATAAGAGTGTGAAAATACGCTTTTCCTTGTCGTCAGGAAACTTAAACGATCTCCTGACATTTCTCATTTCAAGGCACGTCGTCATTCACAACATAACGAAGAGCGACGCGCAAATATCCGACGTGTACACGAGGTTCATTAACGATGAATAGCATGACCAATCAACTGAGGGCAATTTGGGCGTTTTCAAAACGCGAAATGATAATATGGACTTCTTACAGGGTAAACATCTGGACGTGGATAATAGATGTTTTCATAAACACGTCCATCTTCTTCCTTATTTCACTGTTGGTTGGACACCACACAATGGGCGTTTACGGCACGAATTACGTCTCATTCGTTGTGATAGGCCTTTCGATATATTACATCTCTTACACCAATCTTGGCGATCCGTTTCCGAGAGTCGCGAGAATATACTGGAACGGAACGATGGATCTTTACATGTTGAGCCCGTTATCTTACTTCACGCCGATCATAGGCGTCATGTTTCGTTCCGTTATAGACGATTACCCACGCGTTGGGTTAGCCTTTTTGTTTGGTTGGCTCTTTTTCGGAGCCACATTCGCGTTCAAAGCGCCCATTTACGTCCTGCTGGGGGTTATATTCATAGGGTTTTCGACCTTCGGAATAGGCATGATAAGCGCGTCTTCATTCTACCTTTTGAACTTCAAAAGGGGTAGCGAACCGATAAGCTTCATATTGCAAGATGTCATAATAGCCCTTGTTGGGGGATATTACTATCCAATAAATATCCTTCCCATGTACCTGCAAATTTTGGCATCTTTCATACCACATACCTACGCTTTGGATCTTTTCAGACGTGCCTTGCTTCCAGGTGCTTCTTTGACAAAACCCGTTTTGCCTTTGCAATACGTTTTGAAAATTTCTCCACTTGCTGTGGACACTTTGGCACTTGGCGTGATGACGTTTACCTTCCTCCCACTCGGTCTTTATCTTTACTACGCAGGTATACAGAAAGCCAGAAAAGAGGGAACTTTGACGAGATGGCAGTAATAGATGTGAGAAACGTGAGAAAATCTTACGGAAAGAAAAAAAAGAAAACCGAAGTCCTTCATTCCATAGACGTTAAAGTCGAAAAAGGTGAAATCTTTGGCCTTCTCGGGAAAAATGGTGCTGGAAAGACGACGCTTATTAAGGTTATGGCCGGCTTGCTGGTACCAGACAGCGCCGAAGGCCATGTCTTGGGATATGACGTTTTGAAAGAAGCTGACAGGATAAGGGCAAACGTCTCTCTCGTTGCACCAACGGCGGACATAGGGGTAGATCCCGTTTTAACCGTTAGACAAAACCTTCTCTTTTGGACAACCGTTTACGGGATACCATCGAAGAAAATGCAAAATGCGGTGGACGAAGTTATGGAAGCCCTTGACCTTATGAGATACAAAGACGCTTGGGCTATGGAAATATCCGCCGGAACGCGTCAGAGGCTCGCGATAGCCAGAGCGCTTCTGGTAAAACACGAACTCGTTTTCCTGGATGAGCCAACCGTAAAACTCGATATGGAAGCCGCCAAGATGATAAGAAATTTCATAGTGGATTTGCGAAACAGATACAACATAACCTTCTTCATGACAACGCATCTCATAGAAGAAGCCGAAGAGATCTGTGATAGAGTGATGATCATAGACAAAGGGAAAATGAAAGCGCTTGGAAGTGTTGAAGATCTGAGAAGAAAATATTCACAAGAAGAAGAGATCATCGTGAAGGGGAATTTCGATGAACGTGTGAGAAACCTCAAAAACTTTTGGAATGTGGAAATACATGAAATATACGAAGAAGAATTTGACAACATTCAGCGAGACACGGAACTCAGATTCAAAGTTGAAAACGTCGATTCCGAGATATCCAAAATCATAGAAGCCGTAAAAGAGCATGGAGAGATAACAGATGTGCTTACGAAAAGATTGACGTTGAACGACATATTCGAAAAGGTGATCTCATGACGGAAAAGATCAGGACGATATTTTCGTTTGCCTGGATAGAATTCAGGGCTTTGAAATACTATCCTTCCAACCTTGTTCTGGAAATCGTGAAAGGATACGTCACCATATTCGTGTGGTTCTTCATAGCTTACTTCATTCAAGGATTTTCGTCTGCGACATTCAAAGAGTTCGGCGGAAATTACGTTTCTTACGTTGTTTTAGGCGTTATATTCTTTCAAAGCTCGCAAGCGTTTATATTAGCTCCTTTTAAGGGATTATCCACCGCCTTCTGGGAAAAAAGATTGGAAACGTACGCAACGCCTTCAAACGGTGTTCAAACTTACATATACGGTGAGATGCTGTGGAATTTCGTGTTAAAAACCTTCACAACGCTTCTCTTTTTTTTCACGTTCGTCTTCATAGTCAAAGTGGATATGATTTTCCCAAGCTCTTATTTGAATTTAACGTTGGTTTACATACTCCTTGCCCTCTTTTCATTCGGTGCCGGCATGATAGGAGCGTCTAACTTCTTCTTCCTTGAAGTAAAACAAGGAAGAGAGCCTTTCACATGGACACTTGGCGTTTTAACCCAGCTCTTTTCAGGGTTGTATTACCCAATCTCCCTCTTCCCAAAGGGAATGAGATGGCTTTCTTACATTCTTCCGCAATCCTACGCTTTTGATGCCATAAGAAGAATAAGCATAAACGGAGCAGCACTTTCCGAATGGCACGTTACGATGGACGTGTTGGTGTTGACAATATTCGCAATTGGTACCATTTTCCTTGGAAGATGGCTTTTCAAAAAATCCATCGTGAGGGCTGAAAAAACAACGGGGTTTTCTTCCTTGGTTTAAAGAACTTTAGAAAAAACAGATATCTTACAAATGTTCATAAAATACTGCTCCATAAGCATATTCATGTTATTCCCACATCCAACGCGATTTTCTAAGCTTTTTCTAGGGAAAAGCTAAGCTCCTTCTAAGCTTTGAAGTATAAGATACAGATGTGAAAGGGCAACAAGAGCCCAAACAAAAAGGAGGTAGCTAAGATGAACTCACGTTTTGCGTGAGTCAAAAAGACTTTGATCTTTTAAACTTTTCCATCAGTTCGTTGGGACTGTATTTTTTCAAATCCATAATATCAATTCCCTGGCCAAAAGGGCAATTTTTTATACATAATCCGCAGTCTGTACCAATCTTACGCCAAAAAGAATAACATTTCTCCTGGTCTATTCTCCAGCGTAGTGCTCCATCTATCATTTCGCGTTTTCCATTTGGGATAGCCTGCATAGGGCATTTAGAGGAACATCTCTTACAAATATCACAAAAACTGGCAACATCAATGTTGAGCCTTTCATCTGGTTTTAAAGGCATATCCGTGGTAACGGCTCCCAGCCTTACAGCTGGCCCGTACTTTTTAGATATGAGAAGCCCGTTTCTACCAATTTCTCCAAGGCCAGCATCTCTTGCAAGAATTGGAAGAACGACAAGATAATTGCCATCCATATGGTTTCGCGCGTTGTATCCTAACTGTCGAATGAAATAAGCCAGCTGCATGCCAACTATGGCAGCTTTAACATACGTATCAGAGCTTTCCATGACTTCCGGCAAGAGAGGAGCTTGATCTATATTTTCTCTTTTCATTTTCACACCAAAAACCACAGCGTATGGCAAAATGGATGTAACTTTTTCACCGTAATGTTCAAGTGACCTTCCTCTGTAACTGTAATAATGATATGGCTTTGCTTCTGCTATCCCTACCAAATTTGCGCCGGCATTCAAAGCTATTTCTTTCAGCTTTTTTGTTATTGAGTTGGCGTCCACCTTGACTTTTTTGCTTGAAACTTCTCCTTCGGCGAATGGCCTTATGTCTGAAAGAAATTTGAAATTCGATATGACCAAATTGGCGTCAATTGGATCGTATGTGGGTGTTTCTTCAGAGCATATCTCAGGGCTGTTTCTTAATTTATCGTCCAATGCTTTTTTGTCAGGATTTCTCCGATAGTAATCTTCGTAATTCAGCTTTCCTTTTTCGTAGGTCATCCTGGCAAACATCGTGTCTCTTTCATCGTATCTCTTCAAAATTCAATCATCTCCACGGCATAACCAATTTTGAATTGGATAACTCAGGCTGGTTTTTAGAGATTGAAAAGACAAAGAAGTCGTGAACGAGCCATCAAAAAAGTGTGAACTACAAATGTGAAATTTAACGAGGTCAATTCACAGTAGTTATCGGTATAGGTATTATGCCATCTATTTCGAAAATAACAAAATTTGAATATCCAGCTCTCGTATGATTTGAGTATTAAACTTGAAAAAATTTTTTCAATTGTATATAATCAAATTACTCATAATTTATGATTATAATTGAACAATTATGATTGGAGGTATTGTAAATTGCTTACAAACGATCGAAGACTGAAGATATTTGAATACATAAAAAGAAATATTAGCGCTACAACCAGTGAACTTTCAAAAAAATTCAACGCTTCGGGGAGTACTATTCGAAGGGATTTAGAATATCTGGCAAAGAAAAACCTCATTATAAGGCTCCACAACGGTGCAATGGTGAACTCCCCCCATGCAGAAAGTGGTTTTATATTTAATTACAACCGCATGCAAGAAGAAAAAAAACTCATCGCAAAGAAAGCCTTGAATTTCATAGAAGATTACGATTTTATAGCGTTAAGCGGCGGAACTACGTGTTACACATTGGCCACCGAGATATTGAATTCTTCGCTTGAAGGTTTAACAATTCTTACAAACTCGATAAATATCACTACTCTCATACTGGAAAGCGTAAAAGATTTCCAGGTGATAGTTACAGGTGGAATTCCCCGAAAGGGAACATACGAATGTGTGGGAGAGATAACTTTGAACACCATTCGAAAATTCAACATAGACAAGTTTTTTGTCGGCGTTAACGGAATATCAATAAAAGGAGGAGTATCTTTTTCAAATATACAGGAAGCTGAAGTAGCAAAGGAAGTGCATGCTCACAGTCGAAAAACATATGTTATCGCTGATCACACAAAATTCGGTGTTGTAAAACCTGCACGGTTGATAGATTTTTCCGAAATAGATACTATCATTACAGATCGTCTTCCACAAGAATTTGAAAAAGAGCTTTCAAAGTACGCAAATTTGAAAATCGTTTAAAGAAAAACGGAGAAATTTTTAAATATTTTGAGCTTTCAAGAGCTAACGATTTCTAATCTCCTCTAACAGAGGTTAATCATTCACTATATTCTTTTATTGGGATTGTATCTTTCCGCATTGAACATTTATAATCAAATATGACCAAAAATAATATATATTTATGATTGTTTATGAGTGAATAATATGAAAATATTCCGGCTTTCCGGAAAATAATTTGTTAATAAGGAGGGGTAAGAATGAAGAAAGTTTGGCTAATCGTAATGCTTATGGGTATCCTGGCGGTGGCAGGTTTGGCCACTCAAACTTTAACTGTTCTAATGCCAATTGGTGGGGGATACACCATCGAAAGCCAGGAGATTTTGGCAAAAGGTTTTGAACAAACTCATCCAGGTGTAAAGATAAACATGGAATTCGTTGGATGGGCAAACTTGTGGAATAAAATTGTCACATCTTTTGGAGCAAACAACGCGCCAGATGTGATGTACATAGCTTCAAGGTGGATTCCAGCGCTTGCAAGCATGGGAGCTCTCACACCTTTAGAAAACTACATAACCGTTCAGAAAGAACACATGTACTATCCTTCCGTATGGAGCAGTTTGATATACAACGGTCACTACTGGGGCGTTCCAAGGGCAATGTCGACTAAAGTTTTCATTTACAACAAGAAGCTTTTTAAAGAAAACGGAATAACCAAAGTTCCAACGAATTGGGATGAGCTTTTGGCCGATGCTAAGAAAATATACAATCCCCAAAAAGGTGTGTACGGAATTTTAATGGCCGGGAAAAAGTTCGTTTCCACAGTTACTCAATTTGAACAATACCTTTGTGCCAACGGTGGAGCAATAGTAGATCCGAAAACTGGAAAAGTAGAAATAGATTCTCCACAAGCGATCAAAGCCTTGGAGTTCTACAAAGAACTTTCAAAATACGCTCAGCCCGGAATCACGAACTGGACAAGAGAAGATCTGATAAAACTCTTCGAAGCAGGAAAGGGCGGAATGTACATAGATCACGTTCACAACGCTTTAAAGGCCATGAAAGCCGGTATAGATGTTGGATTCTTCCCAATCCCGGGTGGTCCAGATTCAAATGCTCCTTACTCAACCGTTGTCGTTGTTGACTGCATCGCAATGTCTTCTCAGACGAAAAACAAAGAGTTGGCATGGGAATTTATGAATTACATGTCAACTCTAAAAGAACAAACCAGATGGGATACGTTGCAAGGTTTTGTACCTCCTATGATAAAAGAAGCTGAGGAACCGGAATTCCAGAAATGGTATTGGAAACCATACATTCAAGCTCTTAAATACGGTCACCCACAAGCAGCTGGTATAAAAGACTGGGTAAGTACCGCAAATGCAGTTCTGAATGCCATTCAAAGCGTACTACTCAATCAAACAACTCCTCAGGACGCTCTCAAGAAGGCTGCTCAAACTATAGAAATACTCCAAAAGTAAGGTTTAAAACGGATTTTAAAAGAGCGGGGAATTTTTCCCCACTCTTTTAACGAAAGAAGGTGTAAATTTGAAAGCTAAAAGAAGCACTCCTTACATTTTTCTTTTACCTTTGCTGATAGCCTTTGGACTCTTCTTAATTTATCCTCTTGGAAAAGTGGTTGGAGATTCATTTTACAAATTCAGTTTTCTGAACCCTTCTCATAAAATTTGGGTAGGAGGAGCTAACTATTCATGGCTTTTTACTTTCAAACTGTACAATCCATTTTTTTCCTACTTCATTGGAGCGCTCTTAAGAACAATTCTATGGGTAGGGGGCTCTGTAGGATTGAAAATTTTTCTTGGTCTTGGAGGGGCTTTGCTTTTAAACAGCGAGTTTTTGAAGGGAAAAAAAGTTTATCGTACCTTGTTGATAATTCCCTGGTCAATTCCATGGGCTATGTCTGCCATGATCTGGTATTGGACTTTAAATGGACAGTTCGGACTTATCAATTCGATTTTCTTACATCTTCATATCATAAATGAACCGATCGCTTTTTTGGGTTATCCAACAAGCGCTTTTATCTCAACTTTTATTGTGGACGCATGGATAGGATTGCCATTTATGGTTATAATGCTTTTATCTGGGCTTCAAACTATTCCCAAGCACCTTTACGAAGCGGCTACAATTGATGGAGCAGGAGACTTCACAAAATTCGCAAAAATAACTTTGCCCATGATAAAGCCTGTGCTTCTAACGGTTAGCTTGCTTTCCCTTGTGTGGACTTTCAATTCTTTCGCTCCAATATGGATATTGACCCGCGGGGGCCCCGTTACTGCCACTACCACTCTTCCAATAGCCATTTACAACACGTCATTCAGATATTTGACCTTTGGAGGTGTGGGAAAAGCCTCAGCAATGACCATTTTCCAAGTTCTTCTTGTAACTTCTGTATCATTGATTTACATTAAAACGTTGAAAGGGGCAGAATCATGAAGAGGAGCACAACGAGAAAAGTTAAAGGCATATCTTATCAGATACTCGCAATACTCTTCGCAAGCTTTATGTTAATACCGATTTATCAAGCCGTGATAACAGCCCTTACTTCTCCAAGTGCTGGATGGGTTTCTCCGGCACCTCTGGTCCCAACAAATGTAACGTTTTCCAACTTTATCAATGCTTTTCACCTCGTTCAACGCTTGCCGATATACCTTTTGAACAGTTTCATATATGGAATAGGGGTTAGCCTTTTTTCTTTGATAATAGCCATACCTGCCGGATACAGTTTGGCACGTTTCAAATACAGGTTGAAAAGCCCGATGATGTTTTTTGTCATATACGCAAATATGTTTGCCCCAATAATGCTCTTGGTTCCACTCTACGTGATAATGAAGGCTTTTGGACTTATCAACACGTATTGGTCAATGATTTTGGCCGGTTCCGTTTTCACAATCCCCCTTTCCACATGGTTAAGCGTTTCTTACATGCAAACCATTCCTGTGGAAATAGAAGAAGCGGCTTTAATGGATGGGTGTACCCCTTATTCAATTCTCCCAAGAATAGTAATTCCGCTTATGAAACCGGCGCTGGTGGCAATTTTCATATACGCTTTCATAACTGGATGGAGTCAACAGTTCACGCTGGCCCTGGTTCTGATCTCAAATGACAAGATGATGCCGGTTACGCAGGGACTTTACCAATTCTTCAGCAGAAGCTCTGTGAGCTGGGGACCGTTGATGGCCGCTATTTTGATATCTACCCTCATTCCAGTTGTTCTTTTCTTGCTTGTAGAAAAGTACATAGTGCAGGGATTGACGTCGGGTAGCATTAAGTGAAAGGAGGACTTCTATGTTAACGCTTAACGAGATAAACGAGCAACCAGAAAAATTAAAGGCGGTGGCTAAGAATTATTCAAAACTTTCCAGCGATGCGGTGAAACTCTTGAAAAGCGGAAAATTTTCAGAGATAAACTTCGTTGGATGCGGGACTTCTTACAACCTTTCAATGGGTTTGTCTTACCAATTCAAACGTTTTAGCAAAACTCCTTCTAATTTTTTCAGTGGCTCTGAAATCGCTTTTGGACTTACGAGTTTAAAAAGTGACAGTTTGCTCATTGGCTTGTCGAGATCTGGTGAATCTACAGAGACCGTATTGGCGATGAAAAAAGCAAAAGATGAAGGGATAAAAACCATTGGAGTAACGTGTGAAGCAAACAGTTCAATAACAAAGACAAGCGATGTGCCAGTTGTTCTAAACTTTGTAAACGAAAGATCTGTGGTGATGACGCAATCATTCACTTCCATGGCTTTTTTTGTTTCTGCTATGATCAGAGATCTATTCGCTCCTGAGTATCTAGATGACTATTTGAATACCATTCCAGAGCTTTCAAAAAGTGTTTTGAACGATACTCGGTCCTTTTTCGATAATGCAAATTTTGCGAAGTTTAACCATTTCGTCTTTTTAGGATACGATGAGTATTTTGCAACTTCCTTAGAAGGGGTTACAAAAGTTACAGAAACTTCTTTATCAGAAGTGGAAGCTTACCAGGGATTGGAATACCGTCATGGGCCAAAGTCAAAGGTTACCGATCACACTTTTATTTGCATTCTATCAGATGAATTTCTTAAAGAAGAAGAAGAAAAGCTTGCAGGTGAAATGAAAACGCTTGGTGCGAGAATTCTAAATATTTCTAAGAGTAGGATGAAAAATGTTGATAACATCATCGTTGATTACAATAAGAACGATTTTGGTGATTGGTTTTTAAGAGTTATACCAGCTCAGATAATCGGCGTGAAAAAAGCGGTTGAAAGGGGATTGGATCCAGATAATCCAAAAAACCTCACCAAAGTGGTGAAACTCTGAATGAGATACTTTTTGGGCGTTGATGGTGGCGGAAGCAAAACGCTGGCAATAATTCTGAGTGAAGATGGAAAAGAAGTGGGGTTTGGCATTTCCGGTTCTGTTGATGTACTTAACGAAACTAAAGAGGAGTTCAAAAATCATCTCTTTTCAGCAGTTCATGAAGCTTTAAGAAAGGCAGATTTGAATGTTAAATCCATTTCTTTTGCATGTTTTGGAATGCCTGCTGTTGGAGACGTTGAAGGAATAGAAGAGGAGATAACGCCGCTGATAAAAGAGCTAAACGTACCTAATTTCATCGTGGTTAATGATGTGAGAGCGGCTTTGGAAGGAGCTTTTCCTTTCAAACAAGGCGCAATACTTCTAGCCGGAACTGGAGCCATGGTTATGGCTAAAGATGAAAACGAAATGGTTTTTAGAGTAGATGGATGGGGAGAAAATGTTGGTGATTTGGGAAGTGGGTATTTCATAGGTCAGCTTGCTTTGAGGGAGGCTTTTGAAGAATACGACGGGCGTTCAGAACAAACACCTTTTCTTAAGAAGGTAAAAGAATTCGCCGGAGTATCCGACCTGAAAAAGATATTGTTGAATTGCAAAGGCTCAAACGTCCGAAGGTACATAGCAAGCTTTTCTAAAGTTGTTTGCGAAGCGGAAAAGTCAAACATTTATCCAGCGAGAGAAATATTGAATGAAGCCATTAAAGAGCTGTTGAAAAGCGTTAAGGCGCTTAAAAACATCATGAAAGTGGAGAAATCAATACCTCTTTCCGTAGTTGGCGGGGTATTCAACTGTGATTATATGAAAAAGGAATTCGAGAAAAGGTTAGATGGCGTTGAATGGATAAAAGTAAGTGAAAAGGAATTTTCACCACATGTTGGTGCAGCTTTGATGGCAGCAAAACGAATTTTGAACAAAAATGAAATGGAAGAATTGTATCAAAGATTGGGAGGAAAAGTGAAATGAAGATAGGAGTTGGAAAGTTTAGAGGATTCATGAGAATATCTAATGGCTTTGGACAATTTCAAATGCTGGCGCTTGATCAACGAAATTCGTTGAAGAAAATGATAAGCTCGCAAAAGGGAAATTTCGAAGATGAGGATTTGATCAAGGTGAAAAGATCTATTCTAAAAACGCTTTCAGACAAAGTTAGCGCTGTTTTGGTAGATGGTGAATACGGCTATCCGGAAAATTTGAAATATGTCTTCCACAATACAGGCATCATTTTGTCTGCGGAAAAGAGTGGGTACGTTACCAATGAAAAGAAAAGTTCCGATAGGCTAAGTGAAGTATATCGAAAAGACGTTGGAATGCTTGCAAAGAAAAATGGAATGGACGCCATTAAGTTGCTAATCTATTGGTCAGATGAGTCCTCTCAACGTGCCAAACAACATCAAATGAAAATCGTAGAAGAACTCGGACAAATTTGTTACGACGAAGACATTCTCTACATATTGGAGATAATCACTTATGATGTGGACGAAAATCAAAAGGCAAAGGCGATCTTAAAAGCAATGAAAGTGTTCAGCGCTGAAAAGTACAAAGTGGATCTTTTTAAAGTGGAACCGATAGTGACAAAGTCGGACTTCAATTTAAAAATGGAAGACATCTTTGAGTTTTCAAATGGAAAACCATGGGTCATATTGAGTGGAGGCATGGACGTGGAGAGGTTTAAAGACATAGTGAGATGGAATTGCCAGATAGGAGCATCTGGTTTTTTGGCTGGAAGAGTTATATGGAAGGGCGCACCAGCTTACATTGAAAAGTCAGAGCTTATGGATTTGCACCTTATGACTACGGGGGCCTACAACATAGAGATTTTAAAAAAGAACGCGTCCGAAGCCATTCCGTTTTTCAAAGCACCTTACTTTGGAGGAATGGAAAACGTAGAGTTAAACGTATGATCTATCTTTAAACAGCACCAAATTTCGTGGAAAGCCCCGTATTTTCGGGGTATTTTTTAGTTAATCAAAAAGTCAAACGCTAAAATAAGCGAAAAACAGCTATTTTCAGCAATTAAAGTTGATTTAATGTGTTTAAGTGAAAAAATCTCACGTTTCCTACGTTTTTCTTTGAAATTTTCTTGTTTTACCGTAACCATGGTGTTTTGAATGAATTCAATTTTGGTGTATATTCTTGAAAGAAGTGGTGAAAAGCAATGAGAAGATAATTTATAACCATTTTGTACTCACCTCACTGAGGAAAGGGGGAAATTGCATGAACAAGAAAGAATTGGTGGATCAAGTTTCCGAAGAAACGGGATACCACAAAAAAGAAGTCAAGGAAATCCTCGAAGGAATCACTGAAGCCATTACGAAAGCTCTTGAAAAAGGAGAAAAAGTTCAGCTTGTTGGTTTTGGAACGTTCGAGGTTTCCAAGAGAGCGGCAAGAGAGGGAAGAAATCCTCAAACTGGTAAGAAGATAAAGATTGCCGCCAGAAAGGTTCCAAAATTCCGCCCAGGAAAAGCTTTAAAAGATAAGGTTCAGTAACTAGAGCGCGCCCCGGGCGCGCTTTTCTAAGTCATTTTTAGTGAAGAGGAAATGATAAGATGGTGCTAATTATAATTTATCTTGTAACGCTCCTTTCATCGGCTACACTTGCTTTTTGGAGTGCGTATTTGTTAAAGCATTTTGAAGAGAAAAACTCCAAAATGATTGAGGGAAGGAAAAGTTTGTACGTTTATCTTGTCCTCTCGATCTTTGGAGTGGTGCTTTCTGGTATTCTCCTCATTGGAATCTTCATTTAACTTCAATCTTGCTCAACATCACTTAACATATTGGACATGCGAAAAGACACTGAAGATGTATAATCGTTCATGAAAAGAACGCTTTGTTGAAAGGCGGTAGAGATCATGAACGTTGCCGACTACGTGAGAAAACATCCGGATTGTAATTACTTCATTTCCGCTTCAGCTGGAACAGGCAAAACATACACGATGACCAATTATTACCTTGGCATATTGGAAAAGGAAAAAGATCCGAACGTTGTTGAAAAAATATTAGCAACAACTTTCACCGTTAA
>WFYR01000039.1 GCA_015489955.1 Mesoaciditoga sp.
ATGAAAGCTCTTTGCACTTCTTCGCTCGGATGCTTGCCTGGAATGGCCCTTGGCTTTTTGTACACAAATCCTTTCCTCTTCAGAAATGCTTGCATGCCTTGAGTTGTGTATTCAATGCCAAATTCTTCCTTCACCCATTGAATGACCATCTTTGAGTCTGGTACAAAATTCTCTTCTACAAACTTCACAACAGCTTCTTCTTGTTCAGGTGTCATCTTGAAGTTGTGCCCTTCGTAGTGTTCGTATCTTAAACCGGATATACCGAACAATTTGTACCTTTCAACCGTGTTCCTTGCAAAGCTTTCTGAAATCAATAGGGCTTCACATATGTCTTTGTATTTCCATCCCTTAGCCCATAGAATGACACTGTTAATCCTAACAGCTGTTTTCTTATCTTTTGTTTTCCTGTGAAGAACCATGAGCTCTCTTATTTCTTCATCCGATAATTTTTTCTCCATGTTTATATCTTACCACAATATTGCTTTTTTGAATTGGGTTGAGTATATTTCTTTAACCAGATTCATTCCTTCTTGCCAAACCCTTAATTCTTTGAACCTTGGTTCACTCATTTAGATTCCTTTCTCTTAAACTTTAAGCTCCTTGCTCATGGTTTGTAGATTGTAGTTTTACGCTTTGCACCTTCCACGCACAATCATTTTTTACTACGTGCCACCCGCCACGTGCTACTTGCCATTAGCCAATTCTCTAAGGTATTTCCCATACTCCGTTTTCTCCAAAGGCTTTGCAAGTTCTAACAATTGTGTTTTATCTATATATCCAAGTCTGTAAGCAATTTCTTCTATACAAGATATGTAAAAGCCTTGTCTTTTTTGAATGGTGGCTACAAAGTTTGAAGCTTCTAACAATCCATCGTGTGTTCCAGTATCAAGCCATGCAAAGCCTCTTCCAAAAGGTATTACTTTTAATTTTCCCATTTTCAAATACTCTTTGTTCACATCTGTTATTTCAAGCTCTCCTCTGGCAGAAGGCTTTAAATTCTTCGCGGTTTCAACTACATGGTTATCATAGAAATACAATCCAGGAATGGCATAGTTGGATTTCGGATGTTCTGGCTTTTCTTCCAAAGAAAGCACATTTCCTTTTTCATCGAATTCTACAACTCCATAAGCGCTTGGATCTTTAACATAATATCCAAAAATGACAGCTCCTTCTTTTAAAGAAGCGGCCTCTCTCAAAATTTCTGTGAACCTTTGGCCAAAAAACACGTTATCCCCAAGTATGAGAGCAACTTTATCTTTTCCTATGAAATCTTCTCCTACAACAAAAGCATCTGCGATACCTTTTGGCTTTTCTTGAGATTTGTATGAAAAAGACATCCCTATTTGCTTTCCCTCTCCAAGTAGGTTTTTGAATAAATCTAAGTATTCTGGATTTGAGATGATAAGCACATCTCTAACACCTGCAAGCATAAGAACCGAAAGAGGATAATAAATCATAGGTTTATCGTAAATTGGTAAAAGTTGCTTGCTGATTGATTTCGTTATAGGATAAAGCCTTGTTCCACTTCCTCCTGCAAGAATTATGCCTTTCATGATTTCCACCCCGGCTTATAAATTTCATCTTTACCCAACTTTTCTTTCTTTGCACATTCTATTGCCTTACATACTATTTTGTAATAAATTTTATGCTGATAATCCCTTTTTATAACTTTTGCAGCTAATGCCCTATACTTTACATAAATTGTTAAGAAAATGAAATATCTTCTTGCAAAATGCCATTTGATCATTAAAAGCCTATTTCTTAATCCATAAAAATTTTTCCAAGAAATACCTTCACTCTCGTTTAAGGTATTGTGAAAAACTTTTATATTAGGAAAACAAAAGATTTTTCCATATTTTCTCAATCTAAAAGAGTGTTCTGTATCATCATAAAATATAAAGAGATCCTTTCTTGTAAATCCTGATTTTTTTAAGAAATTAGAATTCAAAATAGCTCCTACGTATGAAAAAAGATCTACTTCAAAGAATTGCTTTTCATATTCTTCCATTTGTATTGGCACTTCTTTAACAAAAAATAAGCCTTTCCTTATCCTTCTTCTATGAACTAAATCATATTTTCCGTTATTAATAACGCTTCCACAAATAGCCGCCGTATTTTGGAGTTCTCCTTCTTTTTCTAGAAGCTCCTTTGCTTTTTCAAAATTAAGAAAAGCATTTTCATCTGGTAGAGCGTCATCATCTGATACCCATATCCACTCATATCCTTTTTCATAAGCCCTTTTTATTCCTTCGTAAAATCCACCCGAGCCGCCTGTATTTTCATGCATTCTTACATAATGAAATTTTATAGGATTCCCATCGGTCAAGTTTCCTATTTTAAATTCTTTTTCCAAAGGCTCTTTTAGATTTTCTGGGGGTAATTCTTTTATATAACCATTTTCCAGAAGAATTTCTGGCGTACCATCTGTCGATGCATTATCTATTAGATAAATTCCATCTATTGGCTTTGTTTGCTTTCGTAAAGCTTCTAGACATTTTAAAAGCAAATTTTTTCGATTGTAAGTTACAACAACTGCACAAATTGTGAAATTGCTCACTATCTTTTGTCACCTCTCAATTTTTCACTTATATTACTCCTAATGTGCGTGAAGATTAAGGGCTTAACCCACCATTCATAATGAACTCATCAAAAGAACTATTGAGCCTTGAATAGTTCTCAAACAGTAAGCCTTTGCGTAGAATTCTCATTTCAGCCATCGCATCAAGCAAAATTTCTTTGACATCCTTGATTTGTTCTATCTCCAGCAATGCTTTTATCGTTTCAAAGAGAAAATACGCTATGCTTAAAACCGTCATACAATTATCCTGAGCTTTTTTATTTCTTATCCTGCATTTTCCAAGACCAAATCCCGATTTGGCAACCTGAAAATGTCTCTATACTCCATCGCGATAAATACATTTCAAGTATTTCCTTGCCATTTAATTCAAGATTACTTGCAGCTACAGCCATTCTCTTTCCATTTTCATCCTCGTTGAACACCACTTTCATTGGTACCCTTATTGATTAAAAATATCCTATCTCTTCATGTATCTTAAAAAGATGCCCTTTTATTTTTACCTCTTTGTCAAAAGCGATTTCTTTTTCTTTGAGACCAATCTTTTTGCCTTCAAATTTAAGATTAGATTTTACCGCCCCAATCATATCCATTCCAAACCATTTGACACACGATTCTACAATCTGTCCATGGCTGTACCATGAATCCGCTATGAGTGTGTATCCTTCTTTCCCATTTTCCCTTAACCAATCAATTAGCATGTCGTTTTTACTTTTCCCTTCACTAAAGAGCATATCTGTGACGGTGAATTTCCCTTCAACAAATGTTCCTATCGTCAATAGCACTTGTGCAATATGGTATCTTTTCTTCGCGTGGTCATATACGTATTTAGAATACGGTATATCTTTCGATTTCCTCTCAAGATGCGTGTCATCTACTACCAATGTCTTCGTTGACTTCTTTAATAGCAATGCTTGAAACCTTACTTTTATCTCTTTGAAGAATTCATCATGATCGCTTAAAAATCTTGACAATGTCGTACGATGAATTTTAACCATTGAACTTTCCGCTATTCTACTTATCTGTAACTTTCCCTGCAGTATCCCTTGAATCAAAATGGCCATATCTTTGAGGTAAAACTCTTCAATCTCAGAAAAAGGAAAAAATGATTTCAAAAAATTCAGAATAAATGGCATAATATCCATGCTGACAACACCTCCAATTTTGTGGGTTCAACAAAATTTCACATCTGGTGTTGTCGGTTTTTCAATCTTTATCTTGTTTTCAATGACTCCTTTTTTCTTTCAGATTAATTTCGTTACTTTCACGCACATTAGGAGTC
>WFYR01000040.1 GCA_015489955.1 Mesoaciditoga sp.
GGGTGGTTTAGGCTCAAGCGTTGCCACCATTTTGACGAGAAATGGCGTATCTAGCTTGTACGTTGTGGATGACGATGTGGTGGATGAAACCAACATACACCGTCAAATTTTGTACAACATCGAAGATGTTGGAAAGAAAAAGGTTGAGATTGCAAAACAACGGTTGGAAAAAACGGGCTTCTCAACGGAAATTCATCCAATTTTCCAAAAGGTTGAAAAGAACTTTCGCATTCCAAAAGTGGACGTCGTGATCGATTGCTTTGACAACGCCCGTTCTAAAACGTTGCTGAGTGAGCTGGCAGCAAAAGAGTCCATACCGTTTGTACACGCTGGCGTGAATGGATATGTTGGCCAGATTTTGACGTTAAAGAATAAAACCTTATCCGATGTGCTTTCCTTTCCAGAAGATGTGAAAGAAACGCCATCGCTTTTGCAAGTAATTTCTCTGGTGGCTTCCATACAAGCAATGGAAGCGGTAAATATCATATGCGAAAAGCCTAACAATTTAATTGGGAAGATACTTTTCGTTGACTTGCTTGATTACGATTTCGAGGTGGTAAACGTTGAAAACGTATAAATTCAATCTCAAAGATGCAGAGGTAACCTTAAAACCTGACAACAACATAGAAAAAGTGTACATAGAGCTTTCTTCGGATTGCAATCTGCACTGTGAGATGTGTTTCAGAAATTCGTTTGAGGAAAAATTTGGAAAGATGGATTTGAAAACTTTTTACAACATTTTCGACGGCCTTAAAGATATGAAAAAGGTGAAAGAAATCATTTTCGGTGGCATTGGAGAGCCTTTAACAAACCCAAACTTCAAGGAGATGGCAAAGTTCGTAAAAGAAAAAGGCTACAAACTCTTGCTGGAATCTAACGGTTACCTCATAACCGATGAGATGCTGGATTTCTTTTTTTCCATATCGTTGGACGAATTCATATTTTCGGCAGAGCCGGGAGCGGCTGGGCACGGCTCTTATTCATGGATATTGAACCTCACCAAAAAGATTTCCGATCGCATTGCGCGCGAAAAGCTTGGAAAGCCGGTGGTGACTATTCAAACCGTGCTTTCCACGAAAAACATTCACAACATAGAATCGTTTTTTCAAAAATTCGTCGATGCCGGCGCATCAAGATTCATACTTTCAAACATAATCCCGACATCCGAAAAAGAGCTTTCTCTTCCGCTTTACATCAATCCAAAACCGGATATGGAAAATCGTATATCCAGAAAGATAACGGGAAAAATCAGCACGAATTTGCCTTATTTTGAATTGAAAACGGAAAGGTACTGCAATTTCATACAAAACAATTCCGTGGTTGTGAGATGGGACGGTGAAGTTGCCCCATGCTATAGGTTCTTACATACTTACACGGAATACGTTTACGGATTGAAAAAGCAAATAAAAGCTGTGAGCTACGGGAACGTAAATGAAAAAAGCCTCTCAGAGATATGGAAGTCGGAAGATTTTTCGTACTTTCGTTTTAAAGTTAGACATGCGCTCTTTCCTTCGTGCACGGATTGCAGGCTGAGGGACGGATGTGATTTTGTCACTTCTTCCGAATACGATTGTTGGGGGAATTCTCCATCGTGTGCCGATTGCCTTTGGTGGAGAAATTTGGTGATATGTCCTTAATATTTGTATATCGTGAAAAAAGAAGCGCCGCTTTTTATAGATGGCTGGCGCTTCGTTTTTCGTAAAATCATCTATATTTCAAGTGTGTCTCCGCCCTTCATGACAACGCATTGCACACCTATTTTTTCAACCTCATTTTTAAAGTACTCTACATCGGCTTTTATAATATCCCAAGTGTTGTAATGAATTGGAACGACTTTTTTTGGAAGAATGAACTTCACGGCCCTAATAGCATCCCTTTCATCCATTACAAAATTACCGCCAATTGGTAAAAATGCGATATCGACTTGTTCGTCTTTTAAAAGTTGCATTTCAACAGTTAGTCCAGTATCACCCGCATGGTATACCTTTTTCCCGTCAGAATCTATTAAAACTCCAGCTGGCATACCAGCGTAGATAATCTGGTCTCCCTCGCTTATGGATGAGCCGTGAAAAGCCGGCGTTAGTTTGATTCTACCGATATCAAACGTAAAAGCTCCTCCTATATGCATAGGGTGCGTTTGAACGCCTTTGCTTTGAAGGTAGTTGCACAACTCAAAGTTCGAAATCACGATAGCGCTATCTCTTTTTGCTATTTCGACAGTGTCACCTACATGATCACCATGACCGTGCGTTACCACCACGTAGTCAATCTTTGGAAGCTCTTTAACGGATATGGGACTTTGAGGGTTTCCAGATATGAAAGGATCTATTATGAGACGCTTCCCTTTGGATTCGATCAGAACCACTGAATGGCCCAAGTATTTTACGTTCATCAAAATCCCCTCCTTTTTTTCTTTCAAATTCAATCATGAAGCAGGATATACAGTTACATCCGGAAATTCTTTTTCGTTTTCATCGACTATGTCAAAGTCAACCTTTATGCGAGCTACGTATTTCTTTTCCAGAAATTTCTTTGCCACTTGTGGAAAGATGGCATAACTCAAAAGATCTTCTTCGCTTTGTGCCAACACGCCTATTTCTTCTCTTAATTTATCAAGAGCTGGCTCAAGAAGATCTGCGGGTCTAACGGTTATTGGTTTTTCATCTCCCAGAACTCTTTTCATGACGTCTGGATCAATTGGAGCCGGTGGTTTTCCGTACATACCTTTAACATATTTCTTTGTTTCGTTGGTAATTATCTTGTACCTCTCACCACTTAAAACGTTTAAAACTGCTTGAACTCCCACTACCTGGCTGGTTGGAGTAACGAGAGGTGGGTATCCAAGCTCTTTCCTAACACGTGGCATTTCCTTCATGACGTCATCGTATCTGCTAAGGGCGTTCTGTGATTTCAATTGACTGACCAAGTTTGAAAGCATTCCCCCAGGAACCTGGGCTTCCAAAACTCTGGTATCTATTCCCTTTAAAGAAACATCAGTATCTTTGTGATTTTCCCTTACCTTGACAAAATGTTTGTTGATCATTGAAATCTTTTTCATATCTAATTCCACTTTCAGTTCTTTCGTATCTTTCAACATAGTGGCGAACGGTTCTACTGCCGGTTGGCTTGTACCGTAAGCCAAAGCGCTTGTCGCCGTATCTACAATGTCAGCACCTGCTTCTATCGCGGCATAATAAGCCGCATCAGCAAGACCTGTAGTGAAATGAGAGTGAAGTTCAACTGGCAATGAAAATCTCTTTTTCAATTCTTTTACCATCTCGTAAGCCATTGGAGCCGTTAAGAGGCCTGCCATATCCTTTATGCATATGGAATCAACGCCCATATCCACAAGCGATTTCGCGAATTCCATGTATTTTTCCACAGTGTGTACAGGACTCGTGGTGTAACTTATGGCTCCTTGAACATGAGCACCATATTTTTTCGCTATTTCAATGGATTTTTGAAGATTTCTCGGATCGTTTAAAGCATCAAAAACCCTTATCACATCTATACCGTCTTCGATCGCTTTTTTTATGAATAATTCCAACACATCGTCAGGATAGTTAGAATATCCGAGAATGTTTTGTCCTCTTAAAAGCATTTGAAGTTTGGTATTTTTAACTTTTTTTCTTATGGTCTTCAACCTTTCCCATGGATCTTCATCCAGGTATCTCATGCAAGAATCAAAAGTGGCTCCTCCCCACATTTCAAATGCTCTATAACCAACCTCATCCATTTCCTCTAAAACAGGGACCATTTCTGAAGTCTTCATTCTCGTGGCAAGCAATGATTGGTGGGCATCTCTTAAGGTTGTATCCATGAATTCGATCTTTCTTGCCATCTTTTCACCACCACTTTTCAAAAAATTGTGAATTTGAAAACACACCTGATATTATACCATTCACTTCTTAAATCTCACTTCAAGATGATATCATAGCTTTGAAATCAGAAAGAAAGGTGATCAAATGCCGTACGATGCGCTGATCGTTTCAAAGATAGTAAAAGAGATAAAGACTCCAACCTATCTTACAGGTGTACACCAGGGGAAAAAAGGTACTGTAATTTTTTCTCTAAAAGAGAAGGATTTGATTTTAGACGTGAACGTTTGGCCGCACATTCACGTTAGCGAAAAGGCTGAAATATCAAAAGATAATCCAATTCCATTCGTTTCAATATTACGTTCTCATTTGAAGGGGGGAATTCTTACCAAGGTTGAGCAAGTCAATTTCGACAGGGTGGTAAAGTTTACAATACAGGTAAAAAATCTCATTGGGGAGGTGGAAACGTTTGAAATTTACCATGAAGTTACAGGCGCATTTGGAAATTTGATTTTGACAAAAGATGGAATGTGTGTGAGCGCTTTCAAAGAGGTAATATCCGAAAGAAGAATTATAAAAAAGGGTGTTAAGTATGAATTGCCTCAAGAAAACAGAAAACACGTAGAAGAAATCGATTTGAATTCTTTTGAAGATTCTTCAGAGAAGCTATACGTTTTCTTGGTAAAAAATGTGAGAGGTTTATCAAAAAAGAGTGCCATAGAAACAGCCAAGCGTGCCAACGTAAGCTTTGACAGTAGCTTAAAAGGGTTAAACATTAAAGAGAAAGAAAGAATACTCACGACCTTAAAAGATGTATTTGAAGAATCAAAAACCAATGGCGCTTACGTTTCAGTTGAAAATGGAATTTCTAAGGATGTATTTGCATTCAAACCATATGGTGAAAAGAAACGTTTTGAAAGCGCCTCAACGGCCATCGAATTTTTACTGAAAGAGAAAAGAGAGCATGGCATTTTTGAATCTAAAAAATCGGAACTCTTTAAAAAGGTAAGACATTTGATATCAAAAACGGAAGGCACTTTAGAAAAGATCAGAAAAGAACTCCTAAATGTAGAAAATGCTGAAGAGTTTAGAAGATATGGCGAACTCATAGTTTCTCAACTTTACTCTTTGCCCAAAAGGGCGAAATACGTTGATGTCACAGATTGGGCGAATAATAGGAAGATACGTATAGAATTGGATCCTCGTTTGGACGTTTCAAAGAACGCAAATCATTTTTTTGAGATGTATTCAAAAATAAAGAAAAAAGAGGATGGAATAAAAAAAAGACTTAAAATAATGGAAAAAAGGTTGTTTTACTTTCAACAACTTCTGGATGACGTTCAAAGTTCCTCTTCAATTGAAGAGATCTTCGAAATTGAAAATGAGCTGATCATAGGGGGTTTTTTAAAGAAGAAAAGAAAAAAAAGAATTAAAACTTTAAAACATTCTAAACCTTTAGAAGTGATGTACAACGGCTTTAAGATATTGATAGGAAAAAACAACATTCAAAACGATCGCATAACGACAAAGCTGGCTTCGAATGAAGATCTCTGGTTCCACGCCAGGGAAGTACCAGGCGCTCATGTAATAGTCGTAAGTGCAGGGAGGAAAATACCAAATGATGTTATAGAAATAGCGGCCTCTCTGGCCGCCGCACATTGTAGGTATAAAGATTCTCCCTGGGTTGATGTTGATTACACTAAAATAAAATACGTTTCCAAGCCCAAAGGAGCAAAACCCGGCTTCGTTCTGTACAAGAAGTTCAAAACCATCCGGGTAGAGCCTTACAAAGATTAGGTTTTTTCTTCTCTTGAATATGGTACACCCAACGCACTTGGGGCACCAAAACGTTTCTTCATCTTTTCACTCGAAGTGAAGAGCATGACTAATACGGTAAAAAGATATGGGAACATTTTCATTATGTTTGGTGGAATTGGTGTTTGCGTAACTTGCAATCCAAATTGCAAGACGCTTATTCCACCAAACAAATAAGCGCCTAACATGGCAAGGAGAGGATCCCATATGGCAAAAATAACCAATACCACCGCTATCCAGCCTCTTCCAGCAGTCATGTTTTCAACCCACATTGAAGTGTACGCCAACGAAAGGTATGCTCCTCCTAAACCAGCTAAGGCACCTCCCATTATAGTGTATATGTATCTCGTAAGAGAAACGTTTATTCCCCTCGCATCGGCTGCACCTGGAGCTTCTCCAACAGCACGTAAGTTCATGCCGTATTTTGTCTTGTAAAGATACCACCATATAAATGGCGCAAGCACGTATCCAACATATACCAAGGGGTCTCTGTTAAAGAGTATGTTTCCAACGAAAGGTATTTCTGCCAATAAAGGAATTTTCACGTTTACAAAGCTGACGGATTGTATTCCAACAAATCTTTGTCCCCAAAAGCCACTTAAACCTGCTCCCAAAAAGACGAGGGCAAGCCCACTTACAACTTGATTCACCTTTAGAGTAATGGAAACAAAAGCGTGTAGCGAGGCCAATATGGCCGCGGCTCCCATGGCTGCCACAACTGCAAGCCATAAATTCGATGTCGTGTACGATACAGCGAAACCCGTGAAAGCCCCAATTAACATCATACCCTCAACACCGAGGTTAAGTATTCCAGATCTTTCGGCCAATATCTCTCCAAGTGTTGCAAAGAGAAGAGGGGTTCCAGATCTTATTGCTCCAGCAAAGGTGGAAGTTAGTATATCATGGCTCATGTTCTCACCCCTTTAAAGCTTATCTTGTAACGAAGCAAAGCCTCACCTGAAATAAGCGAAAACAGAACAAGACCTTCAAAAACGCTTACAAGTGAAAATGGAATCTGAAGGAAGAGTTGAATTTGCTGAGTTCCAACCAATAATCCTCCGAAAAGAAATGCAACTGCGATGGCTACGAATGGATTAAGGCGTGCCAACCACGCTACGATTATAGCCGTGTAACCGTATCCTGGAGAGAAATTCGGCTGTAAACGAAAGAGCACGCCACTCATTTGCATCATACCACCCAATCCAGATATGGCTCCACTTATTGCCAAAACGGCAATTGTCATCTTTTTGACGTTTATTCCAGAGTACTTAGCAGCGATGGGATTGTCACCGACGATATCCATATGAAATCCAAATTTCGTTCTCTTTAAAAGGTAAAAGACGAAAAAAGAAGTCGCTATGGCCAAAAATATTCCAAGATTAAGACCGTCAGATGTGTATTGAGGCAAAATTGCTGCTTTTGGAAATGTTGCCGTTATAGGAAAGTTGTAACTTCCCTTTCCTTTCCAGGGACCGTACACTAAATAATTAACCCAATAAATCGCTATGTAATTGAGCATCAAAGTACTGAGTATTTCATTGACTCCTAGTTTTGCCTTCATCCAACCGGCCGCCGCTCCCCAAGCGCCGCCAAAACCTGCCGCGAAGGCTGCTAAAAGTGGGAGCATCAGCCACGGACTGGAAATACCCTTGAACAGAAAAAGGGCACCCCATGTTGCCGCAAAGGCTCCCATGTAAAATTGGCCTTCGGCACCTATATTCCACAGTTTCATTTTAAACGCTATTAACACACCAAGTGATGTAAACAGCAAAGGCATCATGGATATTAGTGTTTGCGTTAATCCGGCAACTGTGCCAAACGGCCAAGAAGTGAGTTGAACGTAAGCATTTATCGGGTTTTTTCCCAAAGACAAAATTATGAGTCCGAGTATAGCTAAAGAAATCAAAACTGACAAAACAGACATTAAAAATATAGAAAGTTTTGTTGGATCGTTTTTCCTTCTTTCTATCTTTAGCCTCATGCTATCCTACCCTTTCCTTTTTAATTCCAGCCATCATCAAACCAATTTCTTCAAGATGCTCCTCATCAGGTTCACTATAGCCAACTATTCTTCCTTCGTACAACACCGCGACTCTGTCTGAAAGGGTGAATATTTCTTCCAAATCTCCAGCTATTAAAAGAACAGCGGCTCCATTTTCTCTAGCTTTAATTAAAATTTTATAAACAGATTCCATGGCACCAACATCCAATCCCCTTGTTGGATGAACCGCTATTATCAATTCTGGATTTAACGTTAATTCACGAGCTAAAACGATCTTCTGCATATTTCCGCCAGAGAGATATTTAACGCTTAAATCGAGCGAAGAAGTGGCAACATCGTATTCTTTTACCAAAGCCTCAGCCGGTTTCTTTAACGAAATTGGATTAAAGAGATAAGGATTAAAATCTCCCTGTTTTGAAGTAAAAATCTTCAAAAATAGATTGTAATAAAGCGGCAAATTTCCACACAGCGCTACACCTTTTCTATCTTGAGGAACATATGCAACACCGTGGTTTATACGGCTATGAACGTCAAGTGGTTTTAGCATCGTACCATCTATTTCAATTTCACCCGTGTAATCTCTTAAGCCATATATAGATTCAGCCAACTCCCTTTGGCCATTACCCGCAACTCCCGCTATTCCAAGAATTTCTCCCTTACGCACTTCTAAACTCAATCCATTTATCGCAAATGGTCCTTTATCACTTCTCGAATACAAATTTTTCACGGAGAGTTTTAAATCACCAGTCTTCGGAGGACTTTTTTCAACCCTTAAAACTACATCTCTTCCCACCATTTTCCTTGCGAGTATTTTTTCATCCGCCTCTTCTCTTAGCAAAGTGTCCACAACTTTGCCATGGCGCATAACCGTTATCCTATCCGAAATTTCAAGTACTTCTTTTAACTTGTGGCTTATGAATATCACCGACGCACCATACTTAACCATTTCCTTTATCGTTTTAAAAAGTCCTTCTGCCTCTTGGGGAGTTAAAATTGCGGTGGGTTCATCTAGTATCATTATCTGAGAATTCATGTACAGCAGCTTTAAAATTTCCACTCTTTGCTGTTCACCAGCAGATAATTGCCATATTCTACTTTCAGGTTTCACATCCAGACCAAATTTCTTTGAAAGTTCTCTCAGCCTTTTCTTTATTACGTCTATTCTCGGAAAGAGATGAAATTCTTTAAGACCTAAAGCTACATTTTCCGCCACGCTAAACGATGGCACCAAGCTGAAATGCTGTTGAATCATTCCAATTCCATATTCAATTGCTTTGTGGGGAGACGTTATATTCGCCCTTTGACCGTTAACGTATATTTCACCTTCGTCAGCTTTGTATATTCCATATATGATGTTCATTAAAGTGCTTTTTCCCGCTCCGTTTTCTCCTAATAGCGCGTGAACCTCACCCTTTTTAAGGGTGAGGTTCACGTGATCATTTGCCAAAATTCCTGGGAATCTTTTAACGATATTGGATAGTTCGAGAACGTTTTCACTCATGCTTTTCAACCTCTTACTTCTTTGGTATTTTTCCAACTACCCCTTTTACAAACCATTGAATGGAGAGAAGTTCGCTATCACTCATTATCTTTCCAGCAGGAACTCTTAACTTTCCGTTTTGATCGTATATAGGTCCTTCAAAGACGTGGAAGTCTCCACTCTTTATCTCGTCTGCCATGGCGTTAACGAGCTTTTTAACCCCATCTGGAACGAGTTTACTCATTGGAGCAAGTCCTACCACTCCATCTTTCATTCCACCCCAGTAAGATTCTGATTTCCACGTACCATCGAGAACACTCTTAACATTTGGCACATAAAATGCATCCCAATGCCAAATTGGAGCTGTTAAGTAAGCATGAGGTCCAAATCTTCCCATATTTGGTGAATCGTATCCTATCGCGTAAACGCCCTTACTTTCAGCAGCCTGAACAGCAGCAGGAGAATCTTGATGCTGCGCTATAACGTCACAGCCGGAGTTTATAAGGGAAAGTGCGGCTTCTTTTTCAACTGGCGGATCGTACCATGAATACGTCCAAACCACGTGAACAGTTGCTTTTGGATTAACAGCTCTTACTCCAAGGGTAAACGCGTCAATTCCCCTTATAACTTCTGGTATAGCGTAAGCTGCCACAAACCCTATCTTGTTGGTTTTAGTCATAGCTCCCGCGATCAAACCGGAAAGAAATCTTGGTTCGTACATTCTTCCAAAGTATTCTCCAAGATTTGGCGCCAATTTGTAACCCGCACACATTTCGTATATCGTGTTGGGATGACTCTTTGCAGATTGTACCATTTGATTCATGTATCCAAAGCTCGTTGCGTAGATGAGTTTAAATCCTCTTGAAGCCAACGAATTCAAAACATTCAACGATGGCGCACCTTCTGGAACATTTTCTATATAAGTGATTTGAACTTTATCTCCAAATGCCTTCTTTACCGCCACAACTCCACCTTCGTAATGAGCTTGTGTCCAACCATTATCGTTGATTGGGCCGACAAAGACAAACGCGATCTTGAGAGGGCCTGCAAAAGCAAACAGCCCTATGGCCAAAAGCATACTCACAATGACAAGAGTCTTAAACTTCATCTTAACCCCTCCTTTAAAAATTTGAATCAATCATTTTGGTATCTTGCCAATTACTCCCTCAACAAACCAATCCATCGAAAGAAGATCCTGATCTGAAAGCGTTTGACCCGCGGCAACTTTGAGCTTTCCATTTTGATCGTATATTGGCCCATCGAAAACACGGAATTTGTGATCTTTCAATTCGTTTTCCATTGCTTTGACGAGTTTTTTAACCTGTTCCGGAACGTTGTTGGTGATCGGAGCCAAACCAACTACACCGTCATCCAAACCGCCCCAGTACTTTTGTGACTTCCAGGTACCGTTCATTATTTTTTTAATATCGCTCACGTAGAACTTTCCCCAATTGAAAACCGCCGATGTAAGGTAGTAATGTGGCGCGAATTTTATCATGTCGGTATTGTATCCGATGGCATAAACATGATGCTCTTCAGCAGCTTGCAAAGGCGCTGCTGAATCTGTTTCTGACTTTATTACGTCACAGCCTGCATTTATAAGGGAAATTGCAGCCTCTTTTTCAGTAGCCGGATCGTACCAACTGTTTACCCACACAACTTGGACTGTCGCTTTTGGGTTAACCATTCTTACGCCTATTGTAAATGCGTCTATTCCTCTTATAACTTCTGGTATTGGGTAAGCGGCAACATATCCTATCTTTCCATCCTTTGTCATTGCCCCAGCTATTAAGCCCGTTAAGAATTCAGCTTGATATATTCTGCCAAAGTAATCTCCCATGTTTGGAAGGGTTTTGTAGCCAGAGCAGTTTTCAAATATCACCTTCGGGAATTGTTTCGCAACCTGGAATGTTTGATTCATGTAACTAAAGCTTGTCGTATAAATAACGTTGAATCCCCTGCTTGCAAGGCTTTTCAAAACGGTAATTGCTTCAGCGCCTTCAGGGACACTTTCTATATACGTTACCTGCACTTTATTTCCAAACACATTTTGCACATACTGTCTGCCTAAATCGTGGGCGTATGTCCACCCGGCGTCTCCAACCGGTCCCACGTAAATGAATGCCACTTTTAACGGCGATGCAATGGCTACCACTGCCACTAACAAGACGGCCAAAAGTAAGAGTAACTTCTTCACAGAATCCACCCCTTTCTACACTTTTATTTTTGGTCCCATTAAGAAATGAGACTGTTATCTTTTGGTAAGTATTTTACCATAAAATTACTTTAAAATTATAATACCGGATGAAGAAAACACTTATTTTAACTTGATGTAAAATTATTGGAAAATACTTTCTGCTTCTTCAAACGAAGAACAAGAACATAGGCAATTGCAATTTTTATGGCGTCTATCCAGATGAAAGGTAGCACGCCCACTTCAAAGGCACGTAAAGGATTTTTCAGGTAAAACGAAAGTACCAACGCCCCAAGCGCGTATATCACCAAAAGTGAAAGAGACAAGAGAGTTATTTTCAATATACCTTTTTTTCTCCACGCAAATGATGCCAAAAATGCGGCAAGAGGAAAAGAAAGTAGGTATCCACCTGTAGGACCCAGTAAAATGGCAATACCTCCCTGAGCACCAGCAAAAATGGGAACGCCGATACTCCCAAGCACCAAATACGCCAGAGAAACTTCTAAAGATTCCACAGGGGAAAGAAAAGCAGCCATGAAGAAGAAAGCGAAAACCTGAAGCGTTACAGGCACAGAACCTATTGGAATTGAAATGATTGAAAGAACTGAAGTCAAGGCAAGCCATAAAGCCATTCTGGATAATTTAACACTTTTCACTTCTCAATCACCAGCCTTTGAAAATCTCTGTGTAGCTTTTTTTCCATGTTTTTTTTAAAAAACAAACTGTAAAGATCCGTTGCTTTCACGTCTAAATTCATTTGTTCCCTTGCCAAAGACACGTTAACATTTCGTTTATAGAGAGAGTCATTGAATTTAGACACATTTGAAATTAGCGGTATTGAACAACGATCTGAAATCTTTCTCAGCACTTCTCGCCCCCTTTCTCTAAATCCCAACACTCTTAAATATTGTGGGCCAAACTCATTTGAATCGAGTATCAAATCACGCTTCACATCGAGTAGAGTGTAAAGCATCCTTCTTTTTATCCTTGTAAGCGTAAATCGCTTCGTTTTAACGGCTGAGAGAAATTCTTCAAGCGATGGTTTACCAAGGTTATCCATCATCCTTTTTGCAATTCCTTCGTTAAAACCGTAAAGCATTTCCATTCCATCTCTCGAGAGCATCAACATCTTCATCTTCGCAATTTCGAAAAAATCTTCCAAAAAAAGTGGCCCTCTTCCCTTTTCGAATTCCTCTTCCAATATTTTCACAGAAAAGGAAGGCATACCTTTCAATTCTCTCTTTTCAAATATGGCCTTCCTTATCGCAGTGGCACTTGGAATAGGACTTACAATGTTATTCGAGTTGTAAGAAGCACCGATTCTTTTTATTGTGCCAACTTTTATTTTGGAATTTGATTTCTTTAAAGCGACTAAGTATTCCACACCCAGTATGTTATTTGATTGTTTTATCTCTTCAGAATTCACATCTGGTATGGATTCACAAATTGCGTACCTTCTTGCGTTGGGAAAAGAAAGCCCCTCTTTTAGGTGTTTTTTCAACCTTTTACGGTATTCTTCTGGTTCCTCAATAATTAAATCCGCTATTTTAGAAAGCGCACTTACGTTGTTGCTTTCAGAACCAAAAACCACATCTGTGATGATATTCATGGCATTTAATGTCCAAATCGAACCCGTGGCAAAGCCACTCGCATCTTGAATGGCGTAAATGGTTGGAATTTCGAAGACCACATCAACGCCGGCTTTCAAAGCCATACGCGTGCGGGCAAATTTATCCACTATTGCCGGTTCTCCACGTTGCACAAAGTTTCCACTCATGACCGCAACCACGTAGTCAGCCTTGGTCATTTTTATTGCCGATTTTAAATGATGTAAATGCCCGTTGTGAAATGGATTGTATTCAACGATTATTCCAAGAACCTTCATTTCTTCTCCTTGCTTCCAAGATAAACATCCAAAAGGTCTAAAAGAGAAAACACAACCATTACGGCCGAGAAACCAAATATTATGAATCCCAATGTTATCAGCAACGAACTTGTAGATATAGATTGAGCACCGAAAAATTCAATTCCAATCCAATTGGCTCCATAAGAAAGTATTTCAAATATTTCTAACGTGAGTGCTATAGAATTGGAAATAAAAGCAATGGTAGAAAAAACGTATCCGACGTAATCATCTACCAGCCTCTTAACAGATGAAATCTGGATGGCCACTCCTCCTATTGCCATGGAGATCAAAATGGTGAGAATTACGCGAGAAAAATAGACGTAAGTTCCAAGAAGTTGAACAACAGATTGTGAAGTCAACAAAATAGTTCCAAAGGTGACAAGCAATATACCTGCCGTAAAAAGTTCGGTCTCTCCAACAAACAAATACAAAAATGTCTTCCATCCCTTTAACTTTTCTTTTTGCACGATATCACCGTATTTCAAAATCCTTGTAATTGGTAAATGGGATTTCAAACTCTTCAACGCTTTCAACTCTCGAAAGTGTTGGGCCGCTTTTAAGATAACGTCTAAACTCTTTGAGGTTTTCTTCGCTAGCTTGAGCAACAACCGTCACGCTTCCATCTATTTCATTTTGTACGAAGCCTTTTATCCCGAGAGTACGTGCCCAATGGTAAACGAACGCCCTAAAGCCCACTCCTTGAACGAAACCGTGAATTCTGTACATCATAGTCTTAATCATCTTAGTCATAAGATCACCTCATAATCGTTTTTATATTAGCCATCCCACTATCAATCCTATTACAGCTCCTATTAAAGCCTCCGTTGGTGTATGACCAGATGAAATATCAAACTTTTCGCCTGTCATTTCTTGAAGCTTTTCAGCGTGGTGCCCAACTTCCCTTCTCAAATGAATGGCATCTGTTATCACAACGGCTGCAAAAATAAGCGCCACGGCAAAAGCTGGCTTCGAAAACCCATTCCACTTTCCAATTGAGGTTGCGAGGCCTATGACTGTTGCAGTATGGGCACTTGGCATTCCACCTGTGGAAGCGTAAAGATGAAAATTCCAATTTTTGTGCTTAAAGAAGTTTAGAAATAATTTAATCGTCTGTGCGCTTACCCATGATACAACTGCGGCCCATATGTAAATATTTTCAAAAAAATCCTTAAGGTAATGCATTCAAAATCACCACTTGAATTTATGAAAGCTTTATTCTACTTGTTAGCTGGTTCTCTACTATTATCTCACCTTTTTCTTCTTTTACGAGCACGTAATTCAATTCCACCTTTTTATGGAATGTAATCCCACCAAATCTCCCCTTTGATCTTTCCACTAAAGGGCGCCATGTTCCGGTATTGGCGTAGTATCTAACTCCTTTCGGTGTGGGTATAACGTAAAAGCCAGGTTGATGATTGTGGCCAAACAGGATCAATTTGAGATTTGAATAATCGACTTCAGGGACCTTAGTGGTGTATCCAGCCATATCTTTTTCTGAAAGTTTCCATTGTGGGTTCCATTGAGCATTTAGCAACTTTTCCGCTCTTCTTTTTAAGTAATTTGTATCCTTTATTTTGAAAATCATGTCCACGAAATTCACAATTTTTCTGCCAAAGTCAAACCATCCAGACTTTTGAGTGAAAAAGTCGCTCATCCAATAAGTGTAAGGAAATTTCACCTTTATCCATGATTTTGCCTCTTCACTTTGAAAAGCTTTAGAAAAACTTTTCTTCCAGGCATTTGTAAGATCAACCGGTAATTTGTAAAGATACGTTATGTACTTGAGCCAATCCACAGCATGAGAAATTGGACGAACGTTATCGTAATCTCTCACCACTTCTTCAGGAAGATTTAAAGAACGTAAAAAAGGTTCAAAATCATTCATAACACGTCTTGTTATGTAATCTCCTATCGGTGGAATAAGTTTTTTCTTGTCCGTCAAAACAAATGAATTACTCACATCGTATTGATTTCCATGTTGGGCAAATATGCCGTTTTTTTCGTCATAGTAATAAGGGGCTATTTTAACGTTTTCAGAGTCTATTTTCTTTAAGAATTCACTTCTTAGAAGTTCGTTGGGAACCAAGTAATAATCATGGTTCCCAACGACGTATGTGATTTTGTGCTTACGTGCGAATTTTTTCAAGCAATTGAAGAAGAGTTTGTGCTTTTCATAAATTGCCTCTATCACTTCTCCGTTAAGAGATTCGCATACGACCGAAAAATCAACGAGACCAAGGTTTCTTACAAAATTACTTTCCAGTATTTCTAAACCGTCGCCTAATATTATCAACTCAGCTTTTGAGTCCGCTTCATCGATCCTGTTAAGAAGAAGTGAAAACTCTTCGTCAAATGAAAAATCATCACTGGCAGTGCCATCTCCAACGTGCAAATCGCTTAAAAAAAGCTTTAACAAGCTTGATCACCTTGATAGTTCTTCTACAATGTGTGAAATTTCTTCTTTAGCTTGATTTAGGGTTGAAAGCGCATTTTCCTTTTCGTCAAATTCCATAACCATTATGTAGAATTTCACTTTTGGTTCCGTTCCGGAAGGTCTGCAATAGAACATTAAATTCTTTCCAAACTCGAATTTCAAAACATTCGAAGGCGGTACGTTATCCACACCGTTAATGTAATCCGTAACTTTAGTTAATTCGTAATTGATCAGTTTTTGAGGGGGATTTTTTCTAAGCGAATCCACTATCGCCCTTATTTTTCCCATTCCTTCTTCTCCTTCAAAAACGGGTGCAATTTGAGTTTCAAAGTAGTAACCGTACTCTTTGTAAAGTTCTTCCAAAGCGTCTACCAAAGACATACCCTTTTTCTTGTACTCCGATGCCATTTCGCACGTCAACATTATGGCTGTCGCGGAATCTTTATCGTAGACGAAATCTCCTATGTTATATCCGTAACTTTCTTCGTATGCGAAGATCACATGTTTACCAGCTGATCTCAGATCGTCTGCAGCGTTGCATATCCATTTGAAGCCTGTTAAAACTTCAACAACGTCTACACCAAAACTTTTTGCCACTTTCGCAAACATCTTAGAAGAAACTATAGATTCTATCGCAACTGGATTAGATGGCATACCGTTTTCAGAATACTTCTTTGCTATAAAATGAAGGAGCAAAATACCCATTTGATTTCCGTCTATTCTCACAAATTCACCGTTGTGTTTTACCATTACGCCCATTCTATCAGCATCTGGATCAGAAGCAACAATTATGTCCGCGTCCATCTTTTTGGCATCTTCTAATGAAAGTTTGAATGCTTTCGGATCCTCGGGGTTGGGATATTCAACCGTTGGAAAATCCCCACTAGGTATTCCTTGTTCTTTTTGAACGTAAGGATGGAACCCATCTTTTTCCAGCAAGACTGGTACTATCTTTCCTCCAGTTCCGTGAAGAGGTGTGTAAACGATTTTCAGCTCTGGATCGACACTGTTGAAAGATAAGGAAAGCGCCTTTCTAAAATATGCTTCATCCACTTCTTTTAGAATCATTGTGACAAGTCCTTTTTCTCTTGCTTCGTCTAACGGCATTCTTTTTATTTCACCAAATGATTTTATGGCTTTGTACTCGTTGATTATTCCCTCATCATGTGGCGGAATAACCTGCGCCCCGTTTGACCAATAAGCTTTGTATCCGTTATACTTTGGCAGATTATGACTTGCCGTTATCATGACACCGGCCGTGGCGTGAAAATATCTGACGGCAAATGAAAGAATAGGCGTCGGTCGGAACTCCTCAAAGAGGTAGGCTTTTATGCCATTGGCGGCAAATATTTCCGCCGTTTCTTGAGCAAACTCTTTTGACATGTGCCTTGTATCATAGGATATGACGACGCTTTTATCGCCATGAACACTCTTATTTATGTAATTGGCAAATGCTTGTGATGCTCGACCCACAGTGTAAATGTTCATTCTGTTATCGCCTAAGCCTATAATTCCTCTCATTCCTCCGGTGCCAAATTCAAGTTCTTTGTAAAACGCATCTTGAAGTTCTTCATCACTTTCATTTTTCAATTTTTCTTTGTCTTCCGCTGATATTCCAGGATCGTTCAACCATCTTTCGTATCTTTCCCTTGCGATATTTTCCATATCTTAACACTCCTTTCGTTCAATGCTTGACATATATTGATATTATATTGTACAATAAAAACCGCGTGCGGGTGTGTAGCTCAGTGGGAGAGCGCTTCCTTCACACGGAAGAGGTCGTAGGTTCAATCCCTACCACACCCACCAGTAGTCATCGCCACCTTAAAAGGGTGGCTTTTTTCGTGTTACAAAGTGTAGAATGAGTTATCAAAGAACGTAAATTTTCATTGTTTAATGACAAACAAGTATATCATAAACCCTATATCACGCCGATGCTCGGTGAATAGATGGTTATTGAATGTGTTTATTAAACTGTGTGTGATGCGTTATCAATGCTATAATGTCCTTACAATTTGAAAGATTCTATTTTTCCAACCTGTGTATCGATGTTACAAAGTACTCCAAAAATGGCTTTTCAACGATATTATAGGGGGTGTATTTTACGAAAATTGATGCTTTATCTGTTTGTAACATGATAAATCTCGTATACGATATGGAAACGGCTGAATTCTTGCCTATGATAATTCATTCTTTTGACGTGGCCAAAATATCAACTCTTATGATGAAAAGAATAGATCCATCAGCTGAACTTATTAACATATACATTACAGGTCTTTTTCATGATATAGGCCTCATAAGTTTAGCTGAAATAAAGCTCCCCGGAGCTCTATTAAAAATAAAATCTTCTTCTTCATCTTGGGGCGCTTCTTTTCAACTGGACAAATTTCTTAACGAGACAGACAATGACTCCGTACACGGTATTATTTCTTATAAGATTCTTGAGAAGATGGACCTACTTCCAAACGAATACCTTTACGCGATTTTAAATCATCATGTTCCACTTGATAAGCTGGATGGAAGTAATCGTGAAATACTCCTGACTAATATCATAAACGTTTCCGATATTGTCTCACGTACTCTTCGTGAAAATGTTGAAGGAAATTTGAGTGAGTCTTTAATAGGCCTTGAAAAAGTCGTAGATGATTATCCTATGGTCGAAGATGTAAGAAAAGCGCTTAAAGATATTATAAGCTCTCCATTGGAATTTGGATACATTCTAGATGATAAACCTCACAATGAGAAATTCTTCAAATGTAATGTTGAAATTGATGTACAAAAGTACAGGGAGTTCCTCAAAGCTGTAGTTTTACTGGTTGATCTTCGCTCTCCATTTACCGTAAGACACACATCTGGAGTTGCCAAACTTTCAAGAAATTTGGCTGAAGAGCTGTTAAAAACAGATTTTGATGGAGATATGATGTACATATCCGGCCTGATGCACGATATGGGAAAAATTAAAGTTCCACTTGATATTCTCCATAAGCCAGGCAAATTGAACAAATACGAATATCTCGCAATGAAATTACATGTGGTTGAGACGTACAAAATATTCTCAAAGTATTCAAAAATTGCGGAGTTTACGGCCATTGCCTCGCTTCATCATGAGAGATTGGATGGTTCCGGATATCCATGGGGATTGAAGGCAAAGGATCTCAGCATGAGAGCAAGAATACTCCAAGTAGCTGATGTGTTTACAGCATTAACTGAAGAAAGGCCTTATAGAGATAAACTTAGCTCACTGGAAGCTATAAGAATAATAGAAGATATGGTGAACAAGGGAAAATTGGATCCCGTTGTTTTCGAGACTTTACGCAGCATGGTTAAAAACGGATTTAAGATCGAGCTATCCGATATGGTTATAATGGATTTTTTCGAAGAAGTGGAAAACATTGAAGAAATTAAGAAAATTTTGTACTTTGAGAAATAAACAACGGACAGTAAACAATATCTACTCTACTAAGAACACC
>WFYR01000041.1 GCA_015489955.1 Mesoaciditoga sp.
GACACACCCTGGCCGTTTGCGAATTTTGGAAAATCTGAAAGGCTCTTTTTAAAGGCTATAAACTTGGATCCACATTACGTTTACGCTTACTACGAGCTCGCCAAATTGTACTTGAAATGGGGAAAGAAAGACAAAGCGAGAGAAATTTTTATCGAAATGAGCAAGATGACACCTGAAAAGGAATTTTACGTTCAGGAATATCAAAACATACAATTCGCAAAAAAATGGCTTGAAGAGAACCGCTAACCTCTTCAAGCCATTCACATGTGTTATCGCGTTATCCCAATATTTCCTGAAGAGTTTCCTCCAAAACGTCCAGCCCTTCGTTCAACTGTTCATCCGTTATAACTAACGTGTTCAAGAACCTTATAACGTTGTGATAAACTCCAGCTCTAATGAAGATAGCGCCTTTTCTTAGAGCCCTCTGAAGTATTTCTGAAACTATTTCCTCATTTGGCTCTTTTGTTTTTCTGTCTTTTACGAACTCGTATCCAACCATTGCGCCAAGCCCACGAACATCGCCTATCACGTCGTACTTTTGCTGAAGTTTCTTTCCTCTTTCCATTATTATCTTTCCAATGTGTTCTGCTCTCTCAAGCAAGTTGCTTTCTTCGATAAAGTCCAAAACCGCGTTTCCGGCAGCGCAAGCCACAGGATTGCCTATGAACGTTCCGCCTATCGATGAATCATCTGGAGAATCCATTATTTCGGCTTTTCCAACTACACCTGAAAGTGGTAATCCACCCGCAATGGATTTTGCAAATGTTATCAAATCCGGTTCAATTCCGAAGTGCTCTATGGCGAACATTTTTCCGGTTCTTCCTATTCCCGCTTGGATTTCATCATCTATAAGAAGAATACCCTTTTCGTCACAGAGTTCTCTCAATTTCTTCATGTATTTGGCGCGTGGAACGTTAAACCCTCCTTCACCTTGAAGCGGCTCTATTACTATAGCGCCAACATCATCTGCTGAAACCTGGTAATCAAACGCTTTTTCGAGGGCCGTAAAGCACTCCAAATTACAGCTGTCTGGCTCTTTGTAGAAAGGACATCTGTAGCAATTCGGGTAAGGTACCCTGTAAACATCAGATGCAAAAGGAGCGAATTTTGATTTGTATGGTTCCGGCTTTGAAGTCATCGTCATGGTTAACATGGTTCTACCGTGAAAAGCGCCTTCGTAAACGATAATGGCTTTCTTTCCAGTGTAAGCTTTTGCAATTTTAACGGCATTTTCTACAGCTTCAGCACCGGAATTGAAGAAAACGGTCTTCTTTTGGCTGTCTCCTGGCGCGAGTTTGTTGATTCTTTCTGCGAGAGTTATCAAGCTTTCGTAAGGAAAAACGGAAAAATCCGTGTGAGTGAATTTTTCTACTTGTGCCTTTACCGCTTCGACAACTTTATCATTTGCGTGGCCAACGTTTAAAACGCCCAATCCACCAGAAAAATCGATAAACGTGTTGCCGTCGATATCCGTTATCAACGCACCTTTGGCATGATCGATAATTGCCGGTACGTACACGGATAGCGGTTTGGCAACATTCGCATCAAGTTTCTTCAGCCATTCTTTCGATTTCGGACCTGGCAAATCCGTTTTGATGTTTATGAATTTTCTCATTGACGCTCCCTCCCTTTTTGTCATCACTTAATTGGAGTATATCATAAGGTGTGAAGAACTAAAAAATCACGAACCAAGCAGGGAAAGGAGCTCCTTGTACTTTTTCTTGGTGGCTACCAGTTTTTTCAAAAAAGGTAGTCCAATCGTGAATATCTTACTTGGAGAACTGTAAACTGAAATGTAGGATCTCACGAATATCTTTCTCATTTCTTCTGGAGTGAAAACCGGATGTTTGAAAACCAGATGCGTTAAATCGTATTTGGAATAATCCTTTGTCAGCAATTTCGATTCCAATTTTCTGTAAAGCCTCGTCCCTGGAAGGGGAGTCAAAACGGAGAATTCGGTGACTTTCGATTTCAGGCTTTTCGCAAACTTAACGGTTTTCTTTATGCTTTCTTTCGTATCGCTTAATGCTCCCAATATGAAACTTGCAAAGACGTCTATATTGTACTTTTTAAGTATTCTTACCGCTTCGTAAGACATCTCAACGCTCTCTTTTTTGTTGTATTCCTGCAAAACCTCATCGCTTGCGCTTTCAAAGCCTATAAACAACATTTTGCATCCAGCTTTTGCCATAGCCTCTACCATATCTTCGTGACCAACTATCTCATCTGTCCTTGAAAATGCAAAGCAGTTTACATTTAGTCCTTCTTTCAAGATCTTTTCAGAAAGTTCTATAACCCTTTTTGCATCAACGGTAAAATTATCGTCAAAGAAAACGAAGAATTCAAAGCCGTATTTGTTAACAAGTATTTTCATCTCTTCCACAACGTTATCTGAACTTCTCTTTCTCCATCTTCTTCCCATAAGCTGGGAAACCGAACAAAATTCGCAATCAAAAGGGCATCCTCTTGAAGAGACTATGCTCATAGATCTTTTCCCGTAAGACTTCCAATTTAGCTTATCAAGCGAAAGTTCATCCCAATCGGGGAAAGGTACAGCGTCTAAATCTGAAATGAATTTGATGGGCGAAAGGCGAATCTTTCCATCTTTCTTTATGTATCCTACGCCATCTATTTCCGGTTCTTTTTCTCCTGCTTCCAAAGCGTTCACTAAATTCACAAAGCTCTCTTCGCCTTCTCCCAAAACCACGTAATCCGCAAGCCCTTCTTTTAATATGTTTACAGGCTCAACGCTTGGATGAGGCCCGCCCATTACAACAGTCATACCTCTTGCTTTCAACTCTTGAGCTATTTTCTTTGCCCATGGAAAACGTACAGTGTCGCATGAAATACCTATTAAATCGTAATCTTCGTAAGGAAAAGTGTGAATGCGGGAAATATTGTCGCCAACGTTCATATCAAATATTTTCACATCGTGTCCAGCCTTTTTCAAGGTAGAGCTTAGGTATCCAAGTCCGAGGGGTGGAAAAGTTAAGCCAAATCTGTAATAGTAACTCGGATTTATTGGATTTACAAGTAAAACTTTCATTTTGAACACCCCTTTCCATTTTTGGCATATGCGCATAACATTTTTATTTTATCACCATTGTCATCTTATTTTTTAAAGATTTTATGTATTTAAATTTAAGCAAATCAAATGGTCAATTGTTTTTTCAAGAAAAGCTTGAAAGCAACGTGTTGTGAGTTTTAATGATGGCTTTTGAACTGATAACAGTGGTATAATTGAAAAGATCCTAAATTTTACAAAGGAGATAAAGCATGTTTCAAGATGAACTTCCAGACGTTCAGAATGAAAAAGACGATCGCCACGTTTACATAGACAAAGTAGGTGTAAGCAATATAATTTATCCAATTGTTGTGCTTGATAGGGCAAACAAAGTGCAGCATACAGTCGGAAATATAAACATGTTCGTCGATCTACCAGAAAATTTTCGTGGCACGCACATGAGCAGATTTGTTGAAGTTTTAAACGTGCACCGCGGAAAGATGACAATAAGAAACATGGAAAACATCCTTGAAGACATGAGAAGTCATCTTAACGCCAAAGTTGCGCACATAGAGGTGGAATTTGATTATTTTGTGTTGAAAAAATCCCCCGTTTCAGAAATAGAAAGTTACACGCCTTACAAAGCGAAATTTATGGCCAAAAAGGGAAAAAATTTTGACTTTGTCTTGGAAGTGAAAGTGCCAATTCAGACGTTGTGCCCTTGTTCAAAAGAAATAAGTGATAGAGGCGCGCACAATCAACGTGCTATTGCCGATGTGTCTGTACGTATGAAAAGATTAGTATGGATAGAAGAGATCATTGAAGCCGCAGAAAAAGCTTCGTCTTCTCCGCTGTACACTCTCTTGAAAAGGGAAGATGAAAAGTACGTTACAGAACACGCCTATGATAATCCAAAATTCGTTGAGGATGTTGCAAGAGACATAGCAGTTCAACTTGAGGCAGATGAAAGAATAGCCTGGTACACGATAAAGGTTACAAGTTTTGAATCGATACATCCACACAACGCCTACGCGTGCTTATCAAAGAAAAAAGGGTGATTGTTAATGAGAGAAGCCTTATTTTTTGAAGAGCTTGAAGAAGACAAGGTAAGGTGTGAGCTGTGCCCTCATCATTGTGTCTTAAAATCTGGAGAAATTGGAGCATGCAAAGTCAGAAAAAATGTGAAGGGCGTTCTTTACTCACTGAATTACGGAATGGTTTCATCCGCCGCGATGGATCCTATAGAGAAGAAGCCTCTCTTTCATTTTCATCCCGGTGAAGAGATCTTTTCAGTGGGGAGTTGGGGATGCAACATGCGTTGCCCTTTCTGTCAAAATTGGGAAATTTCTCAGCAGAAACCACGTGTTAGATCCTTCTCTCCACAACAGCTTGTTTCCATAGCACAAGGTAACGGTTCATTTGGAATAGCTTACACGTACTCTGAGCCAACGATGTGGTTTGAATACGTTTTGGATTGCGCCAGGGCTGCCCTGAAAGAAGGTCTTGCCAACGTGATAGTGACAAATGGTTTTTTGGAAGAGCAACCTTTTAAGCTCTTAACACAGTATTTTTCTGCCATGAACATAGATTTGAAATCTTTCAACCCTGATTATTACAGAAAGGTGCTCGGTGGAGAAAGAGATGTGGTTATGAGAAATATACAAACTGCTTGCGAGGCAGGTGTTCATGTGGAAGTTACAAACCTGATCGTTCCAGGCGATAACGATTCTGCAAGAGAGATGGAAGAACTCACGACATGGCTTGCAAATGTAAACCGCTCGATACCGCTTCACATTTCGAGATATTATCCAAATTACAAATACGATCTCCCGCCAACAGATCTGGACAAAATGGAAGAACTTTACCAAGTGGCGAGGGAGCACCTCGATTACGTTTACGTTGGAAACGTTCCCGGCGTGCACGAAGATACCGTGTGCCCTGAATGTGGACAAACTGTCATCAAAAGAGATGGGTACAGCGTGGAAATAGTTGGCCTGGACGAAAATGGTAAGTGTACCAATTGTGGCCATAAAATAGCGGTAAGGTAAAGTACACATGACTAAAATAAAAGTACTCGTTTTAAGCATTTTTACATTGGCAGCGGCGGGAGTGGTGTTGTTTGTGGTGATCTCAAAAAGACCACCACAATATTATGTAAGGCGGGGTATAGCGTTTGGCACAAATGTCCAGATAGCTTACGCGACGAAAAAAGGTAACGCAAAGGTTGTAGTTGATGCCATGTTCGATGAACTTGAAAGATTGAACGAGATATTCAACCCTTATGTTGAAAGTAGTGAACTGTACAAACTAAACCATTCGAATGGAAAGTGGAAAGAAGTAAGTCCGCGCCTGTTAAACGTGATAAAGTATTCATTGAAATTTGCGAAGTACACTGATGATGCCTTTGATCCGGCTTTAGGAAGAGTTGTGGTTTTATGGGGGTTCAACACGGATGATCCAGAAAAGTGGCGCCTCCCATCTCCAAAAGAGATTTCAGATGCCTTAAAGCACAGTGGCTATAAGAATGTGGAAATAGATGGAAACAAGGTAAGACTACTCAACGGAGCATGGATAGATCTTGGAGCCATAGCCAAGGGATACGCGGTAGACGTTTTGCTGAAAATGGCAAAACTCAACGATCCCGAATCTACAGGATATGTGGACATAGGTGGAGACATAGGAATAATAGGGCCAAAATATGGAAACAAGCCATGGAAGATAGGCGTAAGAAACCCCCGAGGAGATATGAATGACTCCATAGCATATGTTTACCTTTACAAAGGCACCATAGCCACTTCGGGAGATTACGAACGCTTCATAATCAGGAATGGCAAGAGATATTATCATATATTCAATCCAAGAACCGGGTATTCTCCTGACAATTTTGAAGCCATAACTACGATATCGACATCTGGTATCCTGTCAGACGCATTTGGCACCGCGGCGATGGTTGGCGGATTTGACAAAACAAAAAAGTGGGCAAAAGATCTTGGCACGGCTTACCTGATCGTTAACGAAAAAGGAAAGGTAATAAAAAGCGATCTCTGGAAAGATTATGAAGAACCGTAATGTGGTAACAAAAAGGGATATTTTGATCTTACTTGTGATCTTCGCTGGCCTAATAGGATGGGCGGTGATAACAACCCATTCGAAAAAAGCCGCAAAAGCCGTCATAATTGTCCATTCAAAAGTGTACAAGGTCGTGAGTTTAAACGAAGAAAAAACTTTTAAGATAAATTGGAAAGGCAAGTATTTAATGACAGTCCAGGTAAAAAACGGAGCGATAAGGGCAAAAAATTCAACGTGTAAGAACAAGATATGCGTACATACCGGATGGATTTCAAAAGATGGTCAATCCATAGTTTGTGTTCCAAACCACATAATAATTTACACGGAAGGGGCAAAACCAGCATCGTGCGATCTGATGACAACTCAATGAGTGTAAGCAAAAAAGTATCCATTTACGGTATGCTCGTGGCGATTGGAAGCGCGATATACGTAGTGGAAAGTTTCATGCCTTTTCCCTTACCATTGCCGGGCGCGCGGTGGGGGTTTTCAAACGTTGTATTAGTTTACGCCTTGCCGTTTACGAATATTGAGTGGCTTTTGGCAGTGGTGATAGGAAAAGCTTTAATAGGTGCTCTCATCAGCGGAAAGATCTTCACTCCCGCTTTTTTTATGGGTATTTCTGGATCCACAATAGCTGCGCTGACGATGTTTTTCTCTTATAAAACTTTTAGAAAAGCAGGAATGATATTTCACAGTGTCTTAGGTGCATTGAGCAACAACGTGGTGCAGGTTTTAATAGGCGCGCAAATCGTGTCAAGCTGGATGATATTTGGTTATTTACCTTATATGGAAATATTGGGAGTCATTTCTGGAAGTGCAAACGGTATTGTGGCTGGAATAATGCTTAAAAGAATGAAGGTGATGCGATGATAATTCTGGCCTCTTCGTCACCACGAAGGAGAAAGCTCATGGAAGAGATCTTTGAAGAGGTGAAAATTGTTCATCCAAAGGTAAATGAAGATAAAATTTCAAACGAAAGTCCACAAGAAATGGTTGAAAGGCTCGCAACATTAAAAGCTCATTCTATAAGAAGCTCATCTATCGTCGTTGCAGCTGATACGGTTGTCGAATTGAAAGGGAAGATCTTCGGCAAGCCTTCTAACGTAGAAAAAGCAAAAGAAATGCTACGGGACCTCTCCGGAAAGTGGCACACGGTGCACACAGGCGTGTGCATAAAAAAAGAAGATAAAGAGTTATCTTTTGTAAGCTCGACACGTGTTAAATTTCACGATTTAGACGAAGAAACGATAGATATGTACGTTAGAACGGGTTCTCCATTGGATAAGGCTGGAGCTTACGGAATTCAAGAAGATCTTGGGATGATCCTTGTTGAGAAAATAGAAGGTGACTTTTTTACTGTCGTTGGACTCCCAATTTCGAGGGTATGGTGGGAAATAAAGAAATTAAACCTTAAATAGAATAAAAGTTCAGAAAAATAACATATATGCAAAATGCAGATTGAAAAAGTACGATTTTGATGGTAGAATCATATGGCTATTGAGAAACATTCTCAATAAGGAGATGAGGTTATGATCGTTACACTCAGAGACTGCCCGGAAAACACCAAATGTGAATTGATAGATTCGGATATTCCCGATGCTTTGAAAAGTCGACTTATGGGATTGGGATGGCTGCCAGGAAAAACGATCCAGGTTGTTAGACGCGCTCCAATGGGAGATCCAACGATATTCTTGGTGGACTCAACTAAGATTTTTTTGCGTGAAGAAGAATCCCGTATGATAAAGGTTAAACCCCTTTATCCCGCTCCTCTTGCCGTGGCTGAAAAGGGAGTTTACAAGATTACCGGTTTTTCGGCTGGAGGCCATCGTTTTGTAGAGCGTGCGAGAAATAGTGGGTTATTCGTTGGCGGAATTATCGAAGTTATTTCCAACCCTTTAAAGGGTAAAATCATTATCGCCACAAAAAATGGCGAAATATCAATAGGCAGAGGCTTTTCTGAAAAGGTTTTTGTAGAACCGGTGAGACGATGAAAAGAATAAAAGTGGCGCTCGTTGGAAATCCAAATGTTGGAAAAACGGCACTTTTTAACGCCCTTACGGGAGCTCATCAGTACGTGGCGAATTGGCCTGGCGTTACAGTTGAAAAGAAAACGGGAAAGTTCACATGGAAAGATTACGAGATTGACGTTATAGACTTGCCTGGCATATACACGCTTCGGGCGCGCTCTATAGATGAAAGAGTTTCAAGGGATTATCTTATTAAAGAGCGGCCTGACGTTGTTTTCAACGTGGTGGATGCCACGAATTTGAACAGAAATCTTTATCTTACCATTCAACTGTCGGAAATGGGTCTAAAAACCGTTCTTATTTTAAACCAAATGGATCAAGTCAAAAACATGAACATAAAGATAAACACATCTGAGCTTGAAAAACGTCTTGGAATAAGAGTTATCGAGACCGTTGCCACCAAAGGCGTGGATGTAGATGAAATAATGAAAGCGGCGTTTGATGCTTCACCGTCGGTAAAATATGAAATATATCCTACTCAATTTGAAGAGTTGATCAAAAAAATAGAAAATTTGTCGAAGGGTGTTCTGAAGGATAAGGGCATCCCGATGCGATGGCTTGCGGTATCCTTCAGCGAAGGTGATGAACTGGCAAAAAAAATCCTTGAAGATAACAATCTGCTGGAAGAAGCCGAAAAGATCTTGTCAGAAAAGGGATATCAAAACGCTTCTCTTGTTATAGCCCGTTCCAGATACAACTTCATATCTTCCACCTTAAAACAAGTTGAAGTTAGGCCCAAAGAATCCTGGACGATAAGCGACGCCCTTGACCACGTTTTCACTCATAAAATTCTCGGTATACCTATATTCGTATCGATCTTATGGATGATGTTCCAATTTGCGTTTTCCGCCTCTACTCCTTTGAGCGATCTCATAGATCTGGGGTTTCAGACGCTTGCAAATTACGCGCACGCAATTCACGGCTGGGTTGGTTCGCTTATAGGAGATGGGATAATCTCTGGCGTAGGGTCGGTACTCGTCTTCGTCCCGCTCATATTCTTCATGTTCTTTGCAATGGGTGTCTTGGAAGACACTGGATACATGTCAAGAGCCGCGTTTTTAATAGATCGACTGATGCACAAGTTCAAATTAAGTGGAAAAGCGTTCATTCCAATGATACTTGGTTTTGGCTGTAACGCATCGGCGATAATGACCACGAGAACGATAGAAAGCGAAAAAGAAAGAATAATATCAATACTTATAAATCCCTTCATAAGCTGTAGCGCACGCCTTGTGGTATACGCCGTGATAGCCGGGGCTTTCTTTGGAAGATTTGCAGGCCTAGCCATCTTTTCCATTTACATGGTAAGCATAGCCTTCGCGCTTACGATGGCGGTTGTTTTCAGCTTCTTGCTTAAAAGCAAAGAATCCTCTCCTTTAACCATGGAATTACCCCGATATCAACTTCCAACGGGAAGAGGATTGTGGATTTACATGTGGTCGAGAGGAAAGCATTTCTTGAAAAAGGCTGGAGGCATAATCCTGGGTGCGACCGTGACGGTTTGGTTTTTGTCCAACATGCCTTGGGGGACAAATATACAAAATTCCTGGGCTGCCGACATTGGAAAGGCGCTGGCGCCGATATTTGCCCCTTTACATTTCGACTGGCACATAACCCTCGCGTTGCTCTTCGGAGGAATAGCAAAAGAGGTAACCGTTACCACGCTTGGCACCTTCGCTGGTGGAAACTTTTCAATGTTTCTCAAAACGGTACTTGATCCCATAAACGCGTACGCCTTAATGCTCTTCGTTCTCATATACATTCCCTGCGTTGCAACACAAGCCGTTATGCGCATGGAGACGGGAAGTTATAAATGGCCGATTTTATCCGTGCTTTGGAGCTTGTCAAGCGCATATGTCATAGCCTTGCTATTTGAAACGATAGGACATCTGGTGGTGATGATATGAATGCTATAACGATAATTATGTCCGTGGGATACGCAGCGCTGGGAGTTGATTTAGTTGTGAACTCCAATTACATGGATTCATTCGTTGCCTTCACCGTTGCCGCTGTATTCGCTTTTGGACTGTTAGATGTTTTCTCTGCGAAGAAAAGAGGCGCAGCTCATGTTCTCACAGGTGGAATATTGAGCATGATATTCAGCTCTTATTTTGTGATAGAGTACTTCGCAAATGATTTTGATTTTCTCATAAATAGTAGAAAGTGGACATGGAGCGGTATTGCAAGCTTGATAGGTGCGGCCATTCTCGGAATTGGAGGGGTATTTTCATATTACCTTTCCAAAAAAACATTTAAAAGTGTTAAAATAAAAACGGGGAGATGATGAGTATGAGAATAGACGCCGTTAACGTTCAACCGGTGAACTACGTTACCTTTCCTGCAAACGTTTCTCCGGTAAAAAGTGTTACCCATGCGCCGAGAAGTGGCATTAGACCACAAGACTTGAATAATCTTTTAAGAAGCATGGTAAATTCAAAAACCGCTATGGCCATGAAATTGGCTTCGATAGCGTATAACGAAAATGGTCAAATCAAGAGTACTTTGGCTCAAACTTTGCCAGAATTGTTTGTTGGAAATAATGTTGATGCAAGGGCTTGACGAAAAGAGTTTAAAATGGTAGAATTTTAGCGGTTTTGGCGACGTAGCCAAGGGGTCAAAGGCGAGGGTCTGCAAAATCCTTATTCGTGGGTTCAAATCCCACCGTCGCCTCCA
>WFYR01000042.1 GCA_015489955.1 Mesoaciditoga sp.
CGGATTTAACTTGCGCGCTTGAAAGTTCAGAAACGTAGCGTGTGGAGTGTAAGTTCCCACCTCTAATGGAAAGAGGCAAATTTGAAGCGTTGTTTCTGCCATCAAATTTTGCTCCCAACACACTAAGCGGCTTCACAACCCTTTTCATCGGCCTTTCGGAAAGAGATGCATCACCGTAAAGCACTGAAAAAAATTTCTCTCTTGCCAACAGCCCCATTCCAATTCTAGACGTTGTTCCGGAATTCCCGCAATCAATTGGGAAAGAAGGTTCCTGAAGCTTTGCCGAGGGTATGATAACGATCTTTTCCCCTTCATCTTTTACAAATGCCCCAACACTTTTTATGAGATTCATAGTTCTAAGCGTATCTTCCGAACGAAGCAAGTTATGCACCGTGCACTTTCCTGTGGAAATGGAAGAGAACAAAAGCATCCTATGACTTATGGATTTGTCTGGCGGAGGTACTATTTGCCCCCTTATCTTTGAAGATGAAGGTATTTTCATGCCGTCACCTCTAAGGCTTTTAAGATCTTCATGCTGTTCTTATACGTTTCCTCAAATTCCGCAAAATTTAAACTTTGTTGCCCATCCGAAAGCGCTTTTTCAGGATTGGGATGCACTTCTATCATGGCTCCATTTGCCCCCACGGCAACGACGGCTTTTGCCAAAGACGGTATAAGATCCCTCCTACCCGTAGAATGACTTAAATCAACCACGATTGGCAAATGAGAAAGAATTTTAACAAGAGGAACAGCAGACATATCCAACGTGTTTCTCGTGTATTTTTCGAAGGTCCTTATCCCCCTTTCACACAAGATAACCTTTTCATTGCCGTGGTGAAACAGATATTCAGCCGCCAACAACCATTCTTCTATCGTCGACATGAATCCCCTTTTTAAGAAGATAGGCTTACTGGAACTTCCGAGTTTTTCAAGAAGCCTGAAATTTTGCATATTTCTGGCACCTATTTGAATTATATCCACGTATTCTTCGAAGATATCGAAGTCATCCACCGACATCATCTCGCTTATAATTTTCATACCGTACTTATCTCCGACTTTTCTAAGTATCTTTAAACCTTCTAAGCCCAAACCTCGAAAGGAATACGGCGATGTTCTTGGCTTGAAGGCACCTCCGCGCAATATTTTCACTCCAAGTGATGACAAAAAGCTTGCCTCTTCATCCATCTGTTCCATAGATTCCACCGCGCAAGGCCCTGCGAAAAATTCGAAGTGCTTTCCTCCAATTTTTACCCCGTCAATATCTATGATCGTGTCATCGGGATGGAATTCCCTTGAAACCAACTTGAAAGGCTTAAGAACGGCTATGATCTCTTCCACACAATCTAAAGCTTCAAAATTTTCCCTCCTTTCGTAGACATTCTCGCCTATTATTCCAACGATCGTTTTTTCAGCTCCTCTGGATAGGTTGACGTCAAAGCCAAAATTCTTAGCAAGGTTTACCACTTTTTTGACATCTTCTTCAGAAACATGTGGTTTCAAAACGATTATCATGATCATCATCCCCTTTTATTCCAATTATTCCAAATAAAAATCGGGGATTCTTTTTCAGAATCCCCGATTTGTGAGCAAAGTTTTTGGCAAAAGAAAACTACCTCACCTCACAAACGGGGGGTGGTAATAATAGTAATGGTAAGCGTAATTGTCTTTTGCCAATAAAATTTCTTTCATATTTTTCTCCTTTTTCTCAAAAGAAAAAATGTTTATTCAATTCTACTATTTCGAAATCATTTTGTCAAGTAAAAAACAAAAGAATTCTTTAAACGGATAATCTCGTTTAAAACATGTTAAAATAATTTATCGAAAATCAGGAGGTGACAGGGTGTGAAAGTGAAAATTTTAGTGGTATTTTCCGTTTTGGTAATCGCGCTGTTTGCGATGAGTTTTGCAGCCAACACGGTAACTCTTAACATGATTCAAGTGTTTACAAGTCCTCAAAGAACACACGTTTTGGAAACGATCATAAAAGAATTCGAAGCCCTTCATCCGAATGTCCACATAAATCTAATTTCTCCTCCTTACGAAAGTGCGTATCAAAAAGTTTATCTCATGCTTAGCACTAATCAGCCATTGGACATAGTTGAAGTGGGAGATTGGTCACTCGAAGGTGTGGTTCAACTTGGAAAAATGGAAAATCTTGAGCCTTACATAGCCAAGTGGTCCGGAGCTAAAGATTTAATACCTGGCCTTTTAAAAGCCGTTAGGGTAACTGGAGGAAAAGCTTACATAATACCAAATGGTGTCTACGCAAAAGCCCTCTTTTATAGACCGGACATACTTGCAAAGTTCGGTATAACCCAACCGCCGGCAACTATGAAGGAACTTTACAATGACTGCTTAAAGATCACGAATCCTACAAAAAATCAGTATGGTTTTGATTTTAGAGGTACCGGGCTACCCACCAATTTCATAGACATAATCACAACATCTTATTTGAATGATATAGATCCCTCAAACATGTACAAGCTTAAAAATGGAAAGCTCTGGTTCAAGGATCCCCGTGCTTTGGAAGGTTTAAAATTGTACTTGAATTTCTATAAAAACACCGCGCCAAAAGATTCCATAAACTGGGGATTTGACGCGCAAGTAAACGCGTTCGTTGCAGGAACAACACCATTTCTCTTCCAGGATCCTGACACAACCGGTCTTTTAAACAGTATGCTCAAGAAAGGGCAATACAAAACGGCTCCACTTCCAGTAGGTCCCTCAGGAAAAGTCTACCCAAGCTATGGATTTGGAGGATGGGGAATTCCAAATTACTCTAAACATAAAGAACTCGCGTGGGAATTCATAAAATTCTTCACCACACCAATGATATCAGCCTATTTTTGTAAAGAGTACGGCGCGTTACCAGTCTTAAAATCCGTTTACGAAGACGATCCGTATTTCAGCTCCGGTGTTTTTGAGGGATGGAAGAAAATGTTTTCCGATCCTCAAAAGTATGTCTTCACGTCATACCCATTGGCAAACCCGGCCTGGACAAGGTGGACAAAGTATCAACAGGATACCATGCAACAAGCGCTTCTCGGAAGGATAACTTTGGATCAACTCACAACGAAATGGTACAACTTCTGGAAGAAAGCATTCGGAATGTAAAAAAACATGAAATGGCGGCCGAGGCCGCCATTTCGTCATTTTGTAAACGTGAAAAATAGGGAGTGAAAATGAAAAGAAGTAAAGCACACCGAAATTTGAAAAATTTCATCTTCTGGATGCTCTTTCCGACCTTTACAATAGTTGCAATTTTAACTTACTATCCAACGATAAAGGGCATATTGCTGGCATTCGAAGACTACACCGTTTTCACTTTTCAAAACATTCAATTCGTTGGATGGCAAAATTTCGAAACTATCTTTTCAGATCCCAATTTTTTCATAGCGTTGTGGAATACGGTATGGTGGATAGCCCTATCGGTTGCGTTTCAATTCGTGTTAGGATTCGCTCTGGCACTTTTGATGAGGAAACCTTTTAGAGGAAGGGGCGTCTACGCAGGTATAGTTTTCTACCCGTGGGCTCTTTCTGGATTTGCACTTGGAATTTTATGGTCATGGCTTTTGAACGGTCAATTCGGTCTTATAAACGACATTCTCATGAAACTTCACCTTATACATCATGGAATAGATTTTCTCTCAAATCCATCCTACGCTTTTATTTCGGTAATAGCTGTGAACGTGTGGTACGGCATCCCTTTTTTTGCCATAATGATACTTGCCGCCTTGCAATCAATACCAAATTCCCTGTACGAAGCGGCTGAAATAGACGGTGCCGGTAGCGTTTCAAAGTTTTTCAACGTAACGTTGCCCTATATAAAGCCAACTGTTGTTAGCACACTTTTGCTTAGAGTTATATGGGTTATGAACTTTCCCGACATAATATACGGTATGACAAAGGGAGGCCCAGCTGGTTCCACAAATATATTGGCGACTTACATGATAAACATAGTCTACTTCGAATCAGATTACAGCAAAGCCTCCGCAGTTGGGCTTATAATAATCAGCATCTTAACGGCTTACGCTTTGACGTACTTGAAATTTACATCGTCATACGAATTAGGTGAGATTTGATGAGAAGAGAAAAAAAGATATCAAAGGTTTTAAGATTTTTCTTTCTTTCAATTTATTTGATTGCCGCAATTGTACCGCTTTATTGGATCTTTTTAACGTCCGTAAAATCTCCTCACGAAGTTTACGCTTATCCAATAGTATACTGGCCAAAGCATATTTCATTTGAAAGTTACAAATTTCTATTTGGCTTTGCAAATTTTGCTCAATACTTCAAAAATAGCCTTTTTGTTTCCATAACGGCCTCCTTTTTGGCGATGAGCTTTTCCATTTTGAGCGGATACATAATGGCAAGGTACAAATTCAGATTTAAAAAATTCCTGATAATAACGCTCTTCCTGGCACAGATGATTCCAGCTTACCTCTTAATGATTCCTCAATACACCATGTTTTCGAAGTTAGGCATGATAAATAACCTGTGGGCGTTGGTTATCGTATATGTGAACATTGCGGCTTCATTCAGCACGATAATGGCTCGTGGTTTTTTTTCAAGAATACCTCGTTCTCTGGAAGAAGCAGCCATGATAGATGGCACATCAAGGATAGGGGCCATATTTCGGGTTACCTTGCCATTGTCTTTACCTGGTATAGCAGCTATATTCAGTTTTTCCTTTGTTAACACATGGAATGAATTGTTCACAGCTGTCCTATTCATAAACAGCAATTCAAAGATGACAGTGCCTGTAGCACTGAACTCTTTCATTTCAAAAGCTGGCATTCAATGGAACGTTATGAGCGCTGGTTTGATAGTGGCATTGCTTCCAACAATAATCGTCTTCGCATTTGCCCAGAGGTACATAGTTGCGGGTTTAACTCAAGGGGCAGTTAAAGAGTGAGAAGCTTTGAAATTTCTTTTTCTTTGAGCATATCTTTAGCAATCTTTTTCGCTCGTGTCCATGAATCCAAAGAGAAATCTGACATTGAGATTGGAAGATTTGAGAAATTGAAAATGACATCGAATTTCTTTGAATAATGTTCTGTTAAAGCAATAGTTCTCATGTAATCTGCTCTCATCATTATCTCCCATGTTCTCGTTGGTTTTTTCTTTCCTGGCAGAGGCATGGTATTCACAAATATCTTTATGCTCTCTTCCTCATCCAAAGTTGAGAATCCAGGAACGCCTGTCAAGCTTGTGGTAGAAACGAGTTTTTGATTTCTGTAATCGGCGGGAACAAAAATAGGTGTAACTGACATTGCAGCTTTCAGACCGGCTTTCCATTCTCGAGAAGTTATCAACACTTCTTTCGCTTTTAAAATATTCACCGCGGAAAAGAAAACATCCATTTGGGGCCTAGAAGTGTTTTCAAGCCTGGAAAGCATTACTTTCTCTCTTACCATACCCTTTATGTGTTTAGAAGTCATACTCGTGGCCAATTTGTACATATTCGTGAACTTTGAAAATAGAGATTCACCTGTATTTATGAAAAGTCGAAAACTTTTTGAAAGATGGGGAAAGCGGTATATAACACGTTCTTCAAATTTGCCATCCATGGCCGCAAAATCGTTAGCAAATAACGCTCCGATTCCACAAGCGTATATTCTATCCGGTGTGAGCCCTTCACTTTCAAGTTCATTAAGTATGGCCGCCCCAAGCAAAGAGAAACCATTTATTCCATTTAGATACAAAGCAAAATTTTTCATTCTCTAAACCTGTCTTTCATATCATCTGGTAAAAGCTGAAAAAAGGCTGGATGCCTGTTACACATTGATTGAAGCACTTCAACCAATTCTTCATCTTCTCTTGCTTTTTTTAATATTGCCTTGAAAACTTCAGGATTGTCAGAAGGCTCTAACGCTATCGCAAGATCAAAAATGGACTTTCTCATGTATGGATCTTCTTCGAATTCGTAAAGGAGGTACTTTTCTGCCTCTTTTTCTCCCAATTTCAGCAAGGAAGAGTAAACGATTATCGCCTCTTTTTCATCTTCAACCATATCAAGTAAACGGTAAAGAACACTCACCGAACCCTTGCAATTCATGTCGGCAAGAAGATCGGCAGCGTAAAACATACCAACGCTCTTTTCTCCATTTTGAATTCTTTCGTTGAGTTCACTTTTTACTTCTTCACAACTTTCAAGATTTTTTAAAACTTCTGCCGCTAATTCTGCAGTTTTAGCATCTGAATCGAAAAGAAGTGAAATAAGCTTGGGAATTGCCTTATTCCCAAGTTCATCAACGATCCTGTTTATCAACTTTTCACTTTCTTCCAAGAAATCCACCCCAAATTTTAAACGTTAACGACTTGAATGAAACGGATATGTCAACATCTTCAAGTTCCACATGGTGAGTGTATATCTTCACGGGCGCAAAATTCACAAGCCCCTTTATCTCGGCACAATTGGTTAACTTATCTGCAACTGATTGGGCGTACTCTGCTGGTACCGCTATGACACCTATTTCTATTGAAAGTTCCTTTATTTTTTCGCATAACTCATTAACGTGATAAATTGGGACTCTGCGTGTTCCAACAACCTTTCCAACTTTCTTTTCATTTTTATCAAAGAGTGCGACAACTTTGTACCCATCTTTTAGCAATCCCTCATAATTCGCCAGCGCTGTCCCTATGTTACCGGCTCCAACAACGCCTATATTCCACGTTCTGTTTATACCCATTATATTTTCTAGGGCGTCTTTAAGAGAATGAAGGTTATAACCGGTTCCCCTTTTTCCAAAGCCTCCAAAATAAGAAAGATCCTTTCTTATTTGACTGGATTTTATGGAAAGCCTATCTCCAAGTTCTTTGGAAGAGACCATTTCTTTTCCAGCTCTTAGCAAAGTTTCAACACACCTATGATAAAGCGCCAACCTTTTTGCCACTGGTGATGGTATTTTCTTATTCGATTCCATAATAATTTCACCTCACTAGTAAAATCACGAAACTATGTTTACAAGTTTGCCTTTGACAACAAAAGTTTTTCTAGGCTCTTTGCCATTCAAAGCGTTTTTTATTTTTTCATTTTCCAATGCGATCTTCACAATTTCATCATCTGACAAGTTTGGATTGACTTCTATGTGAGATCTAACTTTCCCGTTAACCATAACTGCCATCTTTACCCTTCTCGCCTTCAAGGCATTCTCATCGTAAGTTGGCCAGGAAGCGTTTGTAACAAATGGTTCTTTTCCCATTCTTTCCCACAATTCCTCAGCAATATGTGGGGCAAATGGAGAAAGCGCTGGAACGAATTTTTCAGCAAATTCCCTTAAAAGATCAACGTTCAAATTCTTTTCTTCGGTTGAATTCACGTAAAGTGTAAAAGTATTTACAAGTTCCATAAATCCGCTCACAACGGTATTGAATCTAAAAGCTCCCTCTATATCTTGAGTGATCTTTTTTATCATTGAATGAAGCTTTAACCTTAATTCATGTTCTGTATCGTCTAACTTTTCTTCGTTCACTTTTCCTTTGGCTTCACGAATAAGCGGTAAGATCTTTTCAAAAAGATTCCACATCTTCGTGACAAATCTGTCCACTCCCTCAATGCCGCTATCCTGCCATTCCGCGTCTTTCTCTGGTGGTCCCATAAAGAGAATGTAAAGGCGCAAAGTGTCCGCACCGTATTTCTCTATCATCTCATCTGGGGAAACTACATTTCCTTTGGATTTTGACATTTTAGCGCCATCTTTGTATATCATACCCTGAGTGAAAAGATTTTTAAATGGTTCATCAAACGAGAGCACACCAGCATCTCTAAGCGCCTTCGTTATAAATCTCGAATAGAGCAAGTGCAAAATCGCGTGTTCAACTCCACCTATGTATTGATCCACAGGAAGCCACGCATCGACATCTGCTTTTTCAAACGGTTTGTCATCATCTTTTGGATTTATGTACCTTAAATAATACCATGAAGAGTCGACAAAAGTGTCCATGGTATCGCTCTCTCTAATGGCTGGCCCTCCACATTTTGGACAGGTGGTATGAAGAAATTTTTCATCCATGGAAAGAGGAGATTTTCCGGTTGGATCGAATTTAACGTCCTTTGGCAATTTCACCGGCAAATCTTCTTCTTTAACAGGCACTATTCCACATTTTTCACAGTAAACAACGGGAATGGGCGCTCCCCAGTATCTCTGTCTCGAAATGAGCCAATCTCTTAACTTGTAATTTACGGCTTTCTTTCCAATCTTATTTTCTTCAAGATATTCAAATATCTTTTCTACGGCATCTCTATTGTTCATGCCCGTAAACGGTCCAGAATCTTTCAAAATTCCGTCCCCATCGTATGGCAAATCACAACCATCAGATGAAACAACTTCTCTTATAGGTAGATCATATTTAACGGCAAAAGCGTAGTCTCTGGTGTCGTGAGCCGGCACTGCCATTATGGCACCGGTACCATATTCGTACAATATATAATTTGCAACGTATATAGGGATCTTTTCGCCGTTGACTGGATTTATCGCGTGTGTACCTAAAAAGACGCCTTCCTTTGGTGCATCCGCCGAAAATCTCTCGAAACGGTTCTTCTCAGCTTTTATCTTTGCCAAAAATTTCTCAACTTCTGCTTTCTTATCTTCCAGCGTGAGCTCTTCAAGAAGTGGCGACTCTGGCGCTATCGCCATAAACGTTACTCCCCACAAAGTATCTGGCCTTGTTGTAAAAATTTTGAGCTCTTTTCCACTCTCGGCTACCCTAAAATTCACCTCTGCGCCGACGCTTTTACCTATCCAATTTCTTTGCATGGTTTTGACATTTTCTGGCCATCCATCTAATTTGTCTAAGAAATCATTCAATTCTTCTGCGTAATCCGTGATCTTCAAATACCACTGATCGAGTTGCTTTACAACGACTGGCGTTCCACACCTTTCACACTTTCCATCGACAACCTGTTCATTCGCGAGAACGGTTTTGCAATGAGGACACCAGTTAACGGCCCCCGTCTTTTTATACGCCAAACCCTTTTCGTACAATTTTAAAAATATCCATTGAGTCCACTTGTAATAATCTTCATCGCAGGTTATGACTTCTCTATCCCAGTCGTAGCTAAAACCAAGCTTTTTTATTTGAGAACGTATCGTCTCTATGTTCTTTCTCGTCCATTCTTCTGGATGGATGTTTCCATGAGATATCGCGGCATTTTCCGCGGGCAATCCAAAGGCGTCAAAGCCAAAAGGATTCAAGACGTTATACCCTCTCATTCTTTTGTAACGAGCCACCACATCTCCAATGGTGTAATTTTTCACGTGCCCAACGTGAATACTCCCCGATGGGTAAGGAAACATCACCAGTGAATAATACTTTGGCTTTTCAGACTTCTTTGGTGTATGAAAGATACCCGCCCTTTCCCACCTTTCTTGCCACTTTTTGTCTATTTTTTTATGATCGTACATTCAATCCTCATCCTCCTTACCGGGATCCACTCTTTCCGCGTCAGACCATAGCGATTCTAAATCGTAAAACTCTCTTGCCTTTTTCGTGAAAATATGAACCACCACTTCTTCGGCATCAACTATCATCCAATCATGATCCGAGTCTTTATCGTAAAAAACTATAGGATGGCGATTTTCTTTTAGAAGTTCAACGATTCTATCACGCATCGCTTTCATTTGAGTGTTTGAGTCAGCGGTAGCAATCACAAAATAATCGGTCATGTAACTCAACTCAGTCATCTTGAGGACGGTTACATCCGCGTCTTCATCTTTTGAAATTTCTTCACATATTCTCTTTAAGATACCCAAAGTTCGTGCCTCCCCGCATCAAATTTTCCAAAACGCTCACTCCACCGTTACGCTCTTTGCAAGATTTCTCGGCATATCTATGTTTAAATTCCTTTCATCGGCCACATGATAAGCGAAGAGTTGAAAAGTCGTTGCTATTAAAAAAGGATAAAGGTAATCCTCAACGTTTGGCAAGAAAATGGCATCGTCAATTATCCTGAGAGTGGCTTCATCGCCTTCGGTCAATATCGCGACAACATGGGCATTTCTTGCCTTTGTTTCGAGAATATTGGAGATCATCTTTTCTCTCAACCTGTCCTTCACGGCAATTGCCATTACCGGAAATTTTTCGTCCAACAAAGCTATCGGCCCATGTTTAAGCTCTCCAGCCTGGTATCCAACCGCATTCGTATAACTTATTTCCTTCAACTTTAAAGCTCCTTCCAAAGCGGATGGAAAGTGAATTCCACGCCCTATGTACATGAAATTCGAATAGCCGACGTACTTTTGAGCAACGTTTTTCAC
>WFYR01000043.1 GCA_015489955.1 Mesoaciditoga sp.
ATAACGAAAAAATACGTGGCGAAACGTGCGTGGGAAAAAGGGGCAAACATAGTGATAAGCGGAAAATACGGAGTTGGAAAAACGCACCTCGCCGCGTCTGTGATTCACGAAGCGATAAAGCTTAACTTCAACGCCGTATTCATAACAGCACCTTCGCTTGTCAACGGAAGCATAAACGACATACGGGACAAATTCCAAGAGATAAAGCGAATAGAATTAATAGCCCTTGACGACTTCTCAATAGAAACATCTCACAAAATGATAGCGAAAGAGATGTTTGAACTCATAAATTACAGATACGAATTTGAAAAAGGCATGGTGATGACGACGAACCTGAGCGCTGTTGAATTGAAAGAATCCCTTGGAGACAGGATATTCGACAGGATGCAAGAACGCACCGTGATAATTAAAATAGCGGACGTGGAAAGCTACAGAAAAAAGAAAAGGAGAGAATACATATCTTGGATGGAAGAATGAAAAGCGGGAAAAGCGGAGTAAAAAAAGAGAAAAACGGAATGAAAAACGAATGGATGAAACGCGACAAAGCATTGGCGCCGCTTAGGCGTGTGATAAGCCAAAAGAACTTCGACATATCCAAAACCGTTGAAGAGCTTAAAGGCGTATCACCAGATGGATTAATCGCATTTTTGAATGATCTGGAAGAAATAAAACAGTTTCTCGATGCAGTTCACGAACGAGCGATAAAGGAGGTGATGGATGGAATGAAAAACCGAGTGTAGGCCCGGATTGATGATAGATACACAAAATTTGAGATAGTCCCAATTTTACAGCATTTATCGTACAGTATCTACTTTAATAATGTACAATAATTGCTGTAAAAAGGTAGAAAACTCACGTTGTGCGTGAAGATTAAGGAAGTAATAGAGATGCAAAGCGAATCATTCTAAAAGCCCTTAAAATCTGAAAAAAGACAAACTCATTAAGTCTCATTAAGTAAATTTGATTTGAACAAAATAATCCATTCTCCTTGAACGTCATCACGTCTATTTTGGGAACAACAAAATGTATTTTTTGCATTTTTCTTTGTGATTCAAGAATTTAAGAGAAAAACAGAAAATTTTATTTCGCATTGAACAAGGCCTTATTTGCTGTTTTTACTAGCCTTTTGTTAATTGCTTAACATCGACGCACAACGCGAGTAGAAAAGTGAAAAAGTTCCTGTATCCTATTCTCAAGAACCATCAATTCAAAAAAGGGATACGGTTATGTTAAAATATTAGATGTAACAACGAATATAAAACATATGGCAATTCTCATGCTGACTTATTCAACGGGTTTGCGTGTAAGTGAGGTGATAAAATTAAAACCTGAAGATATTGATAGCAATAGGAAATTAATATTCATTAGAGGAGCTAAAGGAAAAAAAGGCAGATACTCTACGCTTTCTATTATAGCGTTGAAAACATTGAGAATATATTATGAGTCTGTCAAACCAAAGAACTGGTTGTTCCCAGGACAAAAGGAAGAAAATCATATCAGCACCAGAACAGTAGAAAAAATATTCAAGGATGCTGTAAAAAGAGCAAAGATAAAAAAAGATGTAAGTGTGCATTCCCTACGGCATTCTTATGCAACACATCTATTAGAGGCTGAAATGAATTTGCGTTATATACAGGAATTATTAGGTCATAAAAGTTCAAAAACGACGGAGATATACACTCATGTTAGTAAAAAGTCTATAGGGAATATAGTTAGTCCTTTAGATACATTGGAAACGGGATGGAATAATGAGTAAAGAGGAAAAAGAACAGTCACAGGGATGTATACCCGAAATAAACTTCGGATATAACACCAGCTCGGAGGATTATCTGCAAATAACTGCGGATATGAACGAGTTAGGCGACATTTCTGTGACTCATGACAGAACAGGAGGTATCAACTATGTCTGAATTAAAAATAGTTCATATAGAGGTAGTAACTACGGGAAAGGCTATACTAAAATGTGCATACTGTGGTGGGACAGGAGGTGTCCCAAGAGACTATAAACCAGAATATCAAAAAGTATGTCCGGTATGTGGCGGCACTGGCAAAGTGCTTGTAGAATTCGAACAAGAACCATTTGTCGAATGTGCATACTGTGGTGGGACAGGGGGTGTCCCAAAAGACTATAAACCAGAATATCAAAAAGTATGTCCAGTATGCAAAGGTGTTGGAGCTAAACCCATAACTGGTTCCTGGAGAATATTAAAATGACGGAAACGTCGGGTCGGGTCTTTACCAAGTTTTGTGTATCCGTTGACCTGAGATAAAGAATTCATAAATAAGATTCAACCACTTCTTTGAGAGAAACTCGATCCTTGTCGATTTTCAGCATGTAACATTGTTCGTAATATTTACACTCAGGATGAGTAATTATGGTTTCCTATTTGCCCTAGCAGTTGCCTCTGTAACTTTACAGAAAAAATCTTGTGGGGTACGGTAATTCCCTCCGGACTCAATATAAAAATTAGCTGGACATATGGAGCAATATTCTCCCCATTTACAAGCTTGACACTTTCTATAATCTGACATTGTTAGTGATCTGATAGGAAATATTTCTTTTGAATGCCAAATATCGCTTAAGCTTGACTTATAGATATTACCTATTTTGTACTTAAAGGTAGGACAAGGATATACATCACCTGTGTTACTAATACTAAGCATTTGAATTCCTGCTCCACAAACAGGATCATCAGGTGCTCTTGTATTTTTTGGTTTTTCTATATTTATATTTTTTTCTGATTTACTTATTGCAGATATATTATGAATTTTTTCAGCAGCAATATAGAGCTCATTCTCAGATAGACGGCACTCATCAATATTATCTCTTGAAAAATCTGTCTTAGGTATAATTTCCATATCATGATCAACAAATACACCCAGAGGAATATAGTGTTCACTTACTGAAATGAATGAATCATAATTTTGTTTCATAACAGGGCAAGCAATCTTTATTGGTATATCAAGTTCCAATAGCTGGTTAATAGCACTAATTGTTTTTGCATAACTTCCAGGAACACGCGTAATTGAGTCATGTACCGATTCATTCATGCTATATAAAGATAATTGAACGGCTGATAAATTAGCTTTTTTTAACTCTTTTAAATGTTGGTAATCAAGCTTTACGCCATTTGTCATAAGAGTGACTGAAAAATCTAATTCCCTTGCATATCGGATTATTGATAGTATATCTGGATGTAAAAGAGCTTCTCCTCCGGATAAAGTTAAATGTAAACACTTCATTGCTCTAAGTTCATCAAGAACTCGTAGCGCGTCATTTGTTGGCAGATGATTTACGTTATGATTAGGCCAATAACAGTGGACACATTTAAGATTACATGCCGATGTCACTTCCAAATGTGCAAATAAAGGAGTTGGTTTTTTTTGGAAATATTTTTTTAATATATAGCTAGTTTCAGAGGTTGCCGTATGAGAATCATCTGATCCCGCCTCGTTCTTAAATTTTAAAGGTTCTCCGTGAAAATCAAAATAGGAGTTTTGCTCTAAACTTGAAATAAATTCGATCAAATCATTTTCAATAGTTAAAATATCAGTTTCTTGAAATTGTGCATGAATTTTTTTTGAAACTTCACGAATGCTAGTGGGATATCGTGAAATGTTAGATAAAAAAATTGATCCAATTTCATCCAAAATAGTTTCTACTAAGTTTGATTGGTTAAATAGATATCCTATATCTCCAAAATTTCTATAAAACGTATTTTTGTTTAATGAAATCTTCATCATTAATTCAACCACCTTTCAGCACGCCCACTAAGGCACTAAAATTATCAACAAAGGCATTTAGGAAATAGCGGCTGTTCTATTATTCATTGTTTTTGCTATTTATTGTTTTTGCTCTTAGCGCTTCTCTTAGTATTATCGTCTCAAATTATGCAAGTCTGAATATGAAAACTCTCCAGCCTTTGAATATAGCTGAAATCTGTGAGCTTAGCACTTTCAATGGCATACGCACTCCGTTGAAAACGACATTAATGCTTTTATTAATGCGGCCTATCAAGGTATATCCCTTTTTCTTTGCTTGAAAGAATATCTCGGCACACATTATTCCTCCATCTACGAGGAGAATAAGATTTTGAAGGTTTATCTTTTCAATCATAGATATGAATTTATCTGTAGATGTATGAAAATCCCTTGCATCATCCGTATCATTTTCACTCTTGACATCTGCCATATCTGTGAGAAGAGGAAAGTAAAGCTTGGAGTTTATCCATAGAACAGAGGAAAGTAATTCTATACCTCTAACGGTATGCTTTTCAATTGAGGAATAGAATTTTCTTTCCCATCTTCTCAATTCTCTTATTGCCATATCTTTTAATGACCGTTTCGTCAAGGATGATATAACGGGGTTTGAGAGAAATAGAATCCATGAATTGAAATATGTATTCCATCCTTGAGGATGTTATGAGTTCGGCAGATATGGCGTTGGTTGAAAGAGTACGAGAAATGGAAGATTGAGAAATATGGATGTATTTTGAAATGTTCGATTCATTGACATGCTTTGGCATGGACAAGCCAAGAGTATAAGCCATAATTCTGAGACGTTGGTCTTTCCTTGAAAACATATTTGGCTTTAGGATAGAAGAAAGAATTTGTGGTATATTTGTTGTGGGCATGGAATTACTCCTTTGAGTTTGTTTGTCCACAACGATTATAGGAGGATTTCATGCCTTTTTCAATGACCTTGTTATCCAATATTTATCTCTTTAACTCGACTTGCATAATTTGAAATCGTATTGTGCGTGAATATTAAAAAGAAATCGAAATGTAGAGCAAATCGTTAGGGAACCTCCAAAAAACATTGAGAAAAGAAAAACTCATCAAATGAATCTGATTGGAACAAACTGAACTCCCGAAAATGCTTGCGACATGAATGCTATTTCACCTATTTTTGGAACAACAAAATTTATTTTTGCATTTTTCTTTGTGATTTCAAAAGATTACCAAGGAAAAAGAAAAAATAATGTTGGACAAAGTCTTATTTGCTATTTTTATTAGCACTTTGTTAATTACTTAACAATAGATATGTTCGAGTGAGTAAATATCGATTGTAACTGCTATTTAGATCTTACAGCCTATTCAGTTATCACTGACCTTTGATTTTTCCTTTAACCGTGTACCTTATTATTTGAACAGGCCATAAAATATACCCGAATACTCGGCTCGAAAGATACTCTCAAGCCGAGTATATATAAGCTATCTAGCACGCTGGTGGATGTTTACGGGCACCACATCGAACAGTCTTTGCAGAGTCTACTTGTTTTGTAGTTACAACTATTTTTGGTTTTTTATAAGTCATATTCTCACCTCCCGTATAAAATATAGTATAGACTCCTCACCCTGTGCGTGAACATTACGAAATATGTTACAAGAAATATTACGAACAATGTTACGTGCTGAAAACAGGCGTGGCCTCAGGCATTTTGAATCTCGAATGAAGAAACTCGAAGTTTCTTCTCACAGATTTTATCTTCGACCTTAGATGTGAAAGCGCATCGTGAATTATTTCAAATGTATCTTTCTTCGTCGCACTTTTGGATTTCTCTTTCAACAACATTTCATGGTCTTTGAAAATCATGTACGCTAAGATAACCAACAACATCCAATGCTCTTGAGCTTCGTTAGTCATAAGTTTGCAGTTTTTAAGTCCAAGTTCTTGTTTTGCCATCTTGAAAAAGCTTTCTATATTCCAACGTTTAAGGTAATTCTTGACTATCTCAGCACCACTGAAATTCACATCCGTACTTACGAGTGTTATCCTTTCACCAGATTCATTCTCACAAACAACATGCTTTAAGATGAACCTAAACGCTTGAAAGCTGGATATCCTTTCATGTACACGCATCTTTTCACCATTTATTTTCGTTTCTTGTGCTTGGGTCATATCCAAATTCTTTTGATATTCACCTACACTCATAACAGATGAATCTATTTTGACCTTGAAGCTTGATTTTATTCTCCCGATGAAATTCACTTCGAACCACTTTACAGCGGCTTCAACAACGTATGAGTGAGTAAACCATGAATCTCCTAACAACGTTGCTCCTTTAATTTCTTTGCCGTGTTTCTTCATACATGCTATGAGCTGGTCGTTCTTGGTTATTTGCTGATTCTCAACGCCGCCTTTAACATTTGAAAAAAGCATGTCGATTGGAGAAAAGGCATTATCTTTAATGATGCCTAGCGTTAGAATTACCTGTGCATTTTGGAATCTACCTGAGCAGTGGTCATATGATTTCGTGACAAAGGGAATATGCTTTCCACGTCTTGGAATCTGTGTATCATCTACTACCAAAAGAAATGGTTTGTTCCTTACATCTTTGAATATACTACTACTCACGTTATGCGTGAAAATTAAGTAAGTAATAGAGACACAAAGCAATAATTCGAAAAGTCCATAAAATCTGAAAAAAACAAACTCATTAAGTCTTATTAAGTAAATTTGATTTGAACAAAATAATCCATTCACCTTGAATGTCATCTCGTCTATTTTTGGAACAACAAAATGTATTTTTGCATTTTTCTTTGTGCTTCAAGAATTTAAGGAAAAAAACAGAAAATTTTATTTCGCATTGAACAAGGCCTTATTTGCTGTTTTTATTAGCCTTTTGTTAATTGCTTAACATCCACGCACAACGTGAGTTACTAATCAACAAAAAAACAGATGGGAAGCGGCTTTATTTAAATGAGTTTTCAACCTTATTTGAATTTTGTCTACGAGTATTACACAGAACACTTTTCTCTATTGAAATACTTCCTTGACCTATTAGATTCTGTTGATTGGTCCATCATCCTTCAACGTTCTCATTCTCTTGGGCGTAAAGGTCATTCTTTGAGAACTCTCTCCAAGATTTTCTTCATTCACCTCAGAATGCATTTTTCAAAGATCCATTTCTCTATTCAACACAATTTTTGCTTCTTATTTATCTTTCTTGTCTGCTGTGTGGACTTGTGAATCAACTTTAACTCTTCATTTTGAAAGTCTCTAAACATAAAGATTTCTTTTCATTATTGAAATCCCCCTTTGAGTAAGAAATATGTGGAAGTTTAGAAAGAAATTTATGTGGGATTACGAAGTAGAAAAATACAAGTCCTCTTTCATTTTGAAGTTAACGAATGCAAAACAATAAATTAAAAAAGAATTACCCCCCTAGTTTGTTAATTTTACCACCATGAATTTAAAAAGTCAAGATTTCGAATTGACTCATAAAAAATCTACATGAAATCGAGTGGATGAGTCAAAATAAAAATCTACACGAAATCATGAGTGAATGACGGATAATCTTCTCAAACACCTTATCAATTTCAAAGTGGGTGAGAAGATGAAAGAGTTAACAATATGATTTTTCACCACGTGCGTGGGCTGTGGCGAAGGTGAGCCGAGCGAAAAGCTTGCTTTGAGCCGCTGCGAGACAAGCCAGTGGACACGCTGCGTGGTGAAAGAAAGAGAGGCGAAGTGTTCGCGAGCTGTGTTTGCGAAAGATGCGTTTCTTTTTCTTGAACTGATACGTGCGAGCGATGCACGGAGCGTACCTCTGATTTGATTAAAAGGCGTGAAAAGTCTACATGTTCTTTGTAGTCTTTCACGCCGGATCTTTTAATGACCAATGAAATATTGACTTAACCCCTTGGCAATAAGAGAAGCGTTTCTTTGTGGAACCCTTTATCTCATTTTTCTTTGACTTCCACAATGAAACGCGTTCCTTCTTATATGTCTTATACTCCACCTCATATGAATACAACCTCTTCTTTCTATTTTTTAATTCATACTACATATAGTCATGGCAAAAAGTTGTACCTATATATGGAGGCCTCACATCCAAGGAAGGGAATGGTCGCTTTGAATGAAACGATCGTTATTCTCTTCATCATTTTAATTTTCATCATTATCTTCATAGAAAACAAAGGGGGATGATAACCAATGGCAGCGGG
>WFYR01000044.1 GCA_015489955.1 Mesoaciditoga sp.
AACCTGCTTATTATAGGAGAAGCACCATGGTATCTCAACCCCCCGGCGTGAATGGCTGGTGGAACGAAATCCTTTCCAAGTGTGTACATTTTCAGCAATGGCGTTAATCCTGCCGAATCACCATAATCGTAGCGGTATTCGCCCTTTGTCAGAGATGGACATGCGACAGGTTCACAGGCAACTATTTCCATTTTTTCATCTTTGAATTTATCTGGTATGAATGGCAATATGAATCCTCCAAAGTTGGAGCCGCCGCCAAAACACCCCAGAAGCACATCAGGTTTTTCATTCATTATTTCCATTTGTTTTTTCGTCTCTTGACCTATAACCGTTTGGTGAAGTAAAACGTGATCGAGAACGCTTCCCAAAGAGTAATTAACATTTTCAGATTTGAAAGCAACCTCAACCGCTTCACTTATCGCCATTCCAAGGCTTCCCGTTGTGTTGGGATCTTTTTTCAAGAATTCTTTTCCTTTGTCGGTCAAAGCACTGGGGCTTGGATGGATTTTTCCATCGAAAAGATTTACCATGTGTTTTCGAGCAGGTTTTTGTTCCATGCTTACCTTCACCATGAACACTTCAACTTCCATATCCAGTAACTTCGTAGCGTACGAAAGCGCGCTTCCCCATTGACCGGCTCCGGTTTCTGTGGAAAGCTTTGTTACTCCTTCAGCCTTGTTGAAATATGCCTGGGCAATTGCGGTGTTTAGTTTGTGGCTGCCTGTCGGACTAACAGATTCATTCTTGTAATAAATGTGAGCCGGTGTGTTAAGGGCTTTTTCAAGCCCCACAGCGCGTATCAATGGAGTAGGTCTGTAAATAGCGTAAGCTTCGCGCACCTGCTGTGGGATTGGAATTTCTCTTTCCGTTGTCATTTCCTGCCTTATCAGTTCTTTTGGAAAGATAGCTTCAAGTTTTTCCGCCTCCATTGGCTTCTTCGTCTGAGGATCCAGAGGTGGATCTAATTCAAATGGAAGATCGGCTTTAACGTTGTACCAGTATTTTGGAAGATCCTCGTAACTCAAATACACTCTTCTCTTCATTTACATCGCCCCCTTTTTAACGTAAAAAAGCCGGGAACTTTAAAAGTTCCCGGCATTCTGACTTTAAATATACCTTTTACGCCACACAAATCAGGTACGGCCAGAATACCGGTCGCACCACCACCATGCGTTGTTCAAAAAAGTTTTTTTCATTACACTACGTTCTTCCATCATTATACCTTCTCTCTGGTGAGTGCGGCAGGGATTGAACCTGCGACCTCTTCCGCGTCAAGGAAGCGCTCTCCCACTGAGCTACGCACTCATCACCTTAACGATGAAATGATATCATAACAATGGAATAAAAGTCAAGAAGTACTTAAGAATTTTAAGTGATTTTGCTTGTCATATGCGTAAAAATTCTATGAGTGAACAAGTAAATAGTAAGAAGTGAGAAAAAGCGGTAAACAGTGGATAAATACCGTACATTAAGACGGAGAAGACCCCCTTACGTCGGATTCGCCGCCACTTCCCCCGCAGGCGGGTGTTTCGGGTTAATTACGTTTTTTCTTCGCCTTTCTCTCCCCTTTTTTGAAGTTTCTGTCAAAACATATGAAGGCGCCGTACAAGATGTGAAATAACAGAGCTGGAGGCACAGAATGTGTTGAGAAAGCGAAGCACTCATGGACGAGTGTCTGAGCGTGCCTCGTTTTTTGAGTAGTAAGATGGATAAAAGAATGAATCCGTGCTGACAAGTGTTTCGATAAACATTTTTTGCATGTTAAAAATCGCAACTCTCATTTCACACATTTTCCGTTATCAAAGAAAGTTCTTCATCTCTTGAATCGTAATCCAGAACTTCCGCATAAAGTGCAAAGTTAACTATGGTTTCAAAGAGCTCATCTGGACGTTCATTCGGCAATTTTTCCATCAGAAAATCCTCACATTCTTCGCGAGTTATAACGTTATCTTCGCTATTTTTAACAAGATCTATAACGGCCCTTATCAAAGGAATCTTCAATATCTGTTCCTTGAATATTATCTTTCTCTCATTCACATCAGACTCAAGAAACTTCTTGCCCAGAGTTGTAAAAATTACATCGTGATGTGGAGTCTCCACAAAGCCCAACATCTCCGCAGCCAACGCTATGGAAATCGTTTTACCAAAATCTCGCTTTATGTGTTCAGAAAGTTCAAATATTTCCAATCGCCCTTTGTTGTCATCGAGCACTTCAAGCAAACCTATTATCTCACTCACACTAACCATTGGTATTGGAGCTATTCTATCGTACATCGAAGATCTTGGAACTTCAGGCATTATATTTTGAGTTAATATGTTGTATATGATATCTACAGTCTTGAAGAACTCGGCGGACTTTTGATCTCTCGGAAAAGGAAGGGTATTATGATATATGGCTTTTATGCTTCCGGGATTAGAAGCAAGTATGAATATCTCATCTGCCATGTAAACGGCTTCCTGGATGTTGTGCGTTACGATCAATATATTTGAAAGTCCAGCAGCCCCTTCAGACCAAAAATCCAGCACTTCTTCACGGAGGTTTTCAGATGTCAATGCGTCCAAAGCGCTAAAAGGTTCATCCATGCAAAGCACCTCAGGATTTGAAACCAGTGCGCGAGCTATTCCAACCCTTTGCTTCATCCCTCCAGAAAGCTCTTTTGGATAGACATCTTCAAAGCCTTCTAATCCGACAACGTCTATTATGTGTTCCACAATTTTTTCTTGTTTTTCAGGTTCTTCATCACCCTTAAGGCCCAATTCTATATTTTCTTTTACGGTTTTCCAGGGGAAAAGCGCGAAATTTTGAAAGACCATTGACATTTTATCGTTAACGCCTTTTTGAAGTTCTCCCTTGTAATACACTTCTCCCTCGGAGGGCTTCAAAAGACCGGTTATTATTCTTAACAACGTGGATTTTCCACAGCCAGACGGCCCAAGAATGGCTGCTATCTTTCCACTTTCTAAAGAAAAATTTATGTTTTCCAGAGCGGTGAAGTAATTTCCCTCTGGCATTTTGTATCTCATACTCACATTTTTCAAAGTTATTATCGGCGTGCTCATTTGAATCCCCTCAATTCAAACTGAATTTTTCCATCGCCCACCTTTGCATCGGGCGCCATAACAATCTGTTTATCACAACAACGCTTAAAGACATGATGACTATACTCAACACAAGAAGCTGCATGTTTCCAGAGATGGTAACCTCGTTTATGAATGCCCCTATACCAGTAGCCTCCAGGGTTTTGTGATTAAATGTCATGTATTCCGTGACTATACTTGCATTCCACGCGCCGCCCGCCGCGGTTATCATGCCCGTTATAAGAAAAGGCAGAACAGTGGGAATGTAAAGCGTCGTCCAAACTTTGAACTTGCTCAATTTCAAAATTTCCGCCGCTTCTTTAAGTTGATTTGGTATGGAAGAGGCACCCGCTATAACGTTGAACAATATGTACCATTGCGTACCAAGGAGCATTAACAAAATCGAGCTGTAATTCAAATTCGGAAAGAGCATAACGAACCACGGATATATCATCGGTGCGGGAAAAGAAGCTAAAATCTGAACAACAGGCTGTACTTTTTTAGAAAGTGATATGTTCTTTCCAATGATTATACCAACTGGAAGAGTCCACGCCACTGAGATGATAACCGCGGCGTACACTCTTAAAGCTGTAAGGCCATCCTCGTACAGGATTGTGCTCAAGCTCGAAATGTTAATTTGACCAACGTAAGAGAAAAACTTCCACAATATCCATCCGGTTATCACACCCAAAACTGCGTAGAATAAAATCCCTGAGATCTTACTTGATTCTTGTTTATCGCTAACTCTAACTCTCTTTACATATCTTTTAGGCGATCTGATGTTCTCAAAAGCGGTTCGGAAAAACCTTAAAACGTGTGAATTTCTTAAAACATCCAAAATGAAAGACGTTGGCTCCTCAGATGAGGAATTGTCTTCAAATTTGAATTTGTCTGACCATGCCACTATTGGTCTCCAAAAGAAAATGTCTATTGCCAAAATCATGAGTACCATGGCAAGTATGGCATACAGTTCTCCTGGAACGTATCCATTCTCAACGGCCGTTGCCATGTATGAACCTATACCGGCAATTCTGTAACTCTTTCCTCCAAGAGTAAAAGCTTCACAAACGGAAAGGAAAAACCATCCTCCCGCCATGGACATCATGCTATTCCATACGAGACCAGGCATGGCAAATGGCACTTCAACATCCCAGAATATCCTCCATCCGGAAAAACCGTATATCTTCGAGGCCTCTATCAATTCTTGAGGCACCGACTTCAAAGATTGGTAAAAGCTGAAAGTCATATTCCAAACTTGACCGGTGAATATCATAAATATCGAAGCAAGTTCAAGCCCCATAACGCTATGTGGAAAAAGCGCCATCATTCCCAGAACAAGACCCGGCAAGAAGCCTAAAACAGGGACCGATTGAAAAACGTCTAAAAGAGGGATGAGAACACGTTCGGCGTATTTGTTACGCGCAGCGGCGTAACCGTAAACGAAGGTGAAAGCGAGAGATAGGCCATACGCGGCGAAGCCCCGTGCCATTGAAAGAAATGTATAACCTATTAAAGCTATTGGCGACAAAGAGATATTGGCTTTGTAAACCAAGGGAGCCGTCCAATTTTTCGCCAACAAACCTATACCGTAGGCGAGAAAGATCATAAAAGAGAGGACTACAACATCGTAAATCGAAAATCTTACGCCTTTTCTTTCCGCTTCTACTGTGCGGTTCATCTGCAAAACCCTCCCTTGTCACTTTTCTCACCTCCACAAGTCATGCTAAATTCCGCTTAAGTGCTTTTCATGATAACATTTTGAACTTGCATAAGTCAACGTTTTTGGAGTATTTTAATAGCGAGAAGTAAGAAGTAAGTCTATAAGAATGCTAAAGGAGGTGGAGACATGAGGTTCGTAATTTTAGCGGACGCAAACCCAGACGAATTTGAAAAAGAAACCATCGAAGCTCTAAAGGACTCTTTGGAAATTACCGATGAGACACGTATTTTGAATTTCACCCCCCTCTTTTTAAATGAAGTTCAAAAGGGTGATGTTGTTTTCAACCTGGCAGTGGGCAAAAGACATGATTTTGCTCAAGGATTCATAGCCGCTGCGTTAGAAAGTTACGGTGTTGAATTTGTTGGCTCTCCAGCGTATACGCATTACGTTTGTTTGGACAAATTTACGACAAAATCCTTGTTAAGCGCTTATGGAATTTCCACGCCCGGTGGAGCTATCTACGATGGAAGAGAATGGTGTGGGAAGATTCCAAAGCCTCCTTTAATCGTTAAGCCATCTTCGGAGGGATCCGGCATAGGAATAGATGAAAAAAGCTTATGCGTTGATTTGGAAAACGCTAAAAAAGTGGCAAAAGAGAAGTACCAGGAGTTCAAAGAGCCAATTCTTGTTGAAAAGTACATTGAAGGTAAGGAAATAACCGTGGGAGTATTAGGATTTGGTGGTAAAATAGAAGTGTTGCCTCCCTTGGAAATTGATTTTTCCAGCTTGCCTCAAGGAGTTGAAAGATACTACAGCAAACGTGTGAAAGAAGAATATGCACAACAAACTATCTACCGATGTCCAGCCGAACTGGATGAAGAAACTTTAAAACTCGTTAAGAAAACCGCGATCGAAGTCTTCAAAGTGGTAAAAGCCCGTGATTTCATAAGAATGGATATGAGAGTTTCAAATGGTGTTCCTTATGTTATAGAGGTGAATTCACGTCCTGGATTGCATCCGATAATGAGCGATATTCCCAAAATGGTCAAGGCCATTTCCAAAGACTACAAATGGTTAATTAAAACGATAACGAGAAGGGCTGTGGCATCAATGGAGGTGTGAAATGGATAAAAAAGAATTAAAAGACGATCTAACCTTCGCTATAATAGGAGCCGGAAACACTGGACAAGCATTGGCAGGATATTTAACTTATCATGGTTACAAAGTAAGACTTTACGACCGTTCTGCGTGGCGTTTTAAATATCTTAAACATCACAACATGAATCTGGGAGATGCCTTTTCCAGTTCCCAACATATCGACGTTATCACCACAAATCTGAAGAAAGCCGTTGAAGACGCAAATGTAATAATAGTTTCAACGGTCGCCACAGCGCATCCTGAAATAGCTCAAAAACTTTCCCAATTTCTCAAAAACGGTCAGATAGTCTTACTTCATCCAGGAAGAACAGGTGGAGCTTTCATTTTCAAAAGAGTAGTTGAAGAAACCAAACAGGATCTTCAACTTGTTATTGGTGAGTTCGAAACATCGTTATTCGCGACAAGAATAACACAAGAAGGAGCAAAAATTCGTTATTACGGCGTCAAAAAGAACGTCCATTTGGCGATGATGCCACCAGATGATGCGATTAAAGTATGGCCTCTCATAAAGAACATCTTTCCTCAAGTCGAAATGGCTCCAAACGTACTTTACACTTCTCTTAGCAATTATGGAGCCATGCTGCATCCAGCTCCCGTGATATTCAACGTTGGGAGAATAGAAAACGGATTCAGGTACACCCACTACATAGAAGGCATAACGCCTTCCATAGCGAGATTCATAGAAAAACTGGATTCCGAGAGAATAAAGCTTGGAAAGTGTTTCAACATACGGCTTAGGCCTTTGACCGTTTGGTTGAGTGACGTTTACGGATCGAAGGGAAACAACCTTTTTGACCTCTTGCAAAATACGAAAGCTTACCATTCCATTCTTGGGCCAGATACCATTCAGCATAGATATCTCATAGAAGACACCCTTACTGGGTTGGTACCTATGCTCCATCTTGCCAGAAAATGTGAGGTTCGTCTACCGGCCATAGAAACACTTGTGAACATGATCAACTATCTTGTTGACATCGATGTGATGGCCTTTGGAAGAAACCTTGAAGACATGGGATTGAGAAAGATGAAAGTAGAGGAGATCGTAAAATACGCTGAAAGTGGGGTGAAAGAATGAAAATCGTTGGTGCATCTATCGGAAATTGTGTTCATGTGGCTGGTATTCTGTCTTTTTTGGGTTTGGCAAGATCTGTTGGGTATGAAGTGATCTTTCTTGGGCCGGCTGTGCCTGTGAATGAGTTACTGAAAAAGGCACGCGAAGAAGATGCCGATATGATAGCGATAAGTTACAGGTTAACTCCACAAGTGGCAAAAGAGCTTTTCAAAGAAATTGAAGAAAAGATACCAAAATACGGTTTGGAAAACAAAACATTCGTGTTTGGTGGAACGTCAAAAGTTGCAGAAGTTGCAAAAGAGTTCTCTTTCTTTTCTAAGGTGTTTTCAAAAGAAAGCCGCAGAGAACTCGTCATGTATTTAAAAGGACAAACAAAAGAGAAAAAAGAAAATTTCATGCCTGCTCAAACGCTTTTGAAAAGAATAGAGGAAAATGCTCCTTATCCACTTATCAGGCATCATTTTGGTCAGCCAACGCTTGAAGAAACGATAAAAGGCATTGAGAAAATGGCAGAATCTGGCCTTATAGATGTTATTTCGTTAGCGCCAGATCAAAACGCCCAGCAGTACTTTTTTGAGCCTCAAAAGATGAAAGCAGAACTTTCAGGGGCGGGTGGCGTTCCGATAAGAAAAAAGGAAGATTTCATGAAGCTTTACGAAGCTTCAAGAAGAGGAAATTATCCTTTAATGCGTTGTTATGCGGGAACCACGCACATAGTTGAGATGGCGAAAATGCTTCATGAAACCATAAACAACGCGTGGGCTGCAATACCACTTTCGTGGTACAACGAATTGGATGGAAGAAGCGAAAGAAAATTCGTGGACGCTGTTAGAGAAAATATGGAAGGCATAAAATGGAACGCCTCGCAGGGATTGCCAGTTGAGATAAATGAGCCCCATCAATGGACACTTAGAAGCGCCCATGATACCATATTCGTCACGATGTCATACATAGCGGCTTACGTTGCCAAAAAATTGGGGGTAAAAAATTACGTTTCTCAATACATGTTGAACACTCCTCCCGGCGTTAGCTTTGAAATGGATCTTGCAAAGATGTTGGCAGCCCAAAAAATGATAAGTACGTTAGAAGATGAGAACTTCAAAGTTATCACAGAAGTAAGACCGGGGTTGATGATCTTCCCATCAGATATGGACGAAGCAAAAGGGCAGCTTGGCCTTTCGCTAACCGAAGGAATGTTCTTGAAGCCTCAGATAGTCCATGTTGTCGCCTTCACAGAAGCGGATCATGCGGCCAAGGCAGATGAGATCATTCAGTCGTTGAAAATAGCAAGAAGGGTTGTAGAAGAAAGCATTGAAGGCCTTCCCAACGTTTCTGAAATCAAAAACGTCAATCAAAGAGTAGATGAGCTTATTTCCGAGGCCTCATACCTGATAGATGAGATCAAAAAACTTTCTTCATCCAACGAACCGTTGTTGGATCCACAAACGTACGACAAAGCTTTGAAAATAGGGTATTTGGATACGCCAAATTTCGTTGGTTCAAAAGTTGGACGTGGAAAGATCGTAACTGCCATAATAGACGGTAAGTGTGAAGCTATTGATCCTAAAACAGGACACATTTTGAAAGAAAAAGAGAGGGTTGAAAAACTAAAAAGCTCTTATTCTTAAAATTTAAAGGTAACATTATCAGGGGGAAAGTATATTGGAAAAGGATGAAGCAAGAACCTTACAAAGCCTGAAAGCGATAAAAATAGGGATATATGGAAATATCGTGTTGGCGCTTTTGAAAATAGCGTTGGGAATATTGGGGCTTTCTATTTCGCTGATAGCAGATGGCATAGACACAATAGCGGATGTGGTGAAGTCTATATTCGTTTACAGGGCGGTTAAAATATCATCGCGACCACCATCTCGTGAATATCCGTATGGTTATGGACGAGCGGAAACAATTATAACCAACATAGTCGGAATGTCCGTCATATTCGCAGGCATTCTTATTTTTATCGAGTCAGCGGGCGATTTTCACAAAAGCCAAGCGATTGGTATGCTTATGATTGTGGGAGCTGTTATCAGCATTTTAGGTAAAATAGCCTTATCTGCCTACATGTTCAAAATAGCAAAAAAATTTAACAATCAGGCTTTGCTTGCCAACGCAAAAGACTATCTAAGCGATGTATTTGCATCTGTTGCGGTGTTGGTAGGTGGTTTACTGGTAGCTCTTACTCGTATTTCATACTTTGATCCCCTGGCTTCAATTGTTGTATCTGGAATAATAGGATACATGGGTTTTGAAATAGTTAAATCCGGCATTCCAGAAATAATGGAGAAAAATGAAAATTCGAAGATGATAGAAGAAATATACAAAATAGTTAAAGATACACCGTACACTTTTCATCCACATAAGATAAGGATTAGAAAACTCGGACCCTATTATCTCGTCGATATGCACGTTGAACTTCCAGGCCAAATAAGCTTAAAAAAAGCCCACGAAATAACCACATATATAGAAAAAAAAGTAAAAGAAGAACTCAAAGACGTAAGAGAGATAATAATCCACGAAGAGCCTATCGGTAATGGAAAAGATGAATGGTAATTCTGCGATTTTTATGGTAAAATACAAGAAATGTGAATGTTATTTTTAATTAAGAAAGATCAATTGATGCATACTTAAGGAGGATGAAGAGATGTCTGTTGGCAATTTCATTCATGGTGGTGGGCCTATTCTATTTGTGATACTGGCATTGGGAGTCATTGGCTTGCTTTTTTTCTTTGAAAGGCTTTTTGTAATATTGAAGGAAAAAGCAGAACTTAAGATCCTTTCGGTGAAAGTGAGAAATTCAATAGCGCAAAAGAATATTACAGGCTCAAAGCAGCATTGCCGAAGTTCTTCAAGCATTTTCAGCGCTGTGATGTTAAAAGCTTTTGAGTACTACGAAAAACAACGAATACACGAATTTGAAAGCACAATACAAAACTTCGTTGAAGATGAAACTTTTAAACTGGAAAAGAATTTTAGATACATAAGCATGTCAATATCCCTTTCACCTCTTATTGGATTTTTTGGTACAGTTGTTGGAATGGTTCAAGTTTTCAGTGGAATTCAAGCTGTTGGTGGTATTTCTGGACTTCAGGGTCAAGCATCGTTGGCGCAAGGTATAAGTGTGGCGCTGTACACCACCGTTGGTGGTTTAGCCGTTGCCATAACGATGGCCATCCTTATGACGGTGTTAAGAGAAGTGGAAGATAGGCTGTTAGTCAATACAATCGAAGAAATTCGCACCTCCGTTGAGAAATTGAAGGCTATTCCAGTGGAGGAGGTGCACTGAAGTTGAGAAGGAGGTTGCTTAGCGGCACAGAAGATTTTAAAATAGAGCTTACCTCGCTTGTGGATATCATGTTCCTCCTTATTCTGTTTCTAATTTTAACCACCACCTTTACGGTAAGTCAGGGTAAGTTTAACGTAAAATTACCCAGTGCCGTTACAAGCGCCTCTGAAACTCAACAAAATGGAATTCTTACCATTGTAGTCACCTCAAATGATGAAATTTATTTCGGAAGCAAAAAAGTTACGCTCGAAGGATTGATGAATTCCATATCAACTTATGTTGAACAGCATGGTAAACCAAAAGCAGTTTATTTGAAAGCCGATAAAAACGCAAAATACGGTGTGATCGTGAAAATCATGGACGTGCTTAGAATGCAAAAAGTTCTCAACATAAATCTGATCGTGAAAAAACTCCAATGAGACTGGAGGCGAAACGGTTTTGAGATACGTGACATCTGGCGTTTTGGCAGTGGTAATAGAACTTCTACTGCTCGTTGGAGTTGTAGGAATGGTAAATTCGTCTCCAAAAAAGGTTGTTTCATATCCAAAGGTTATATCGATAAACCTTGCCGCAGCTCCTGCGGCAACAGTAAAATCTGCCGTTCAACATAAAAGCGTTCAAAAAGGAGAAAAAGGTTCTGCCCCCTTGAGTGAAGAAGACATGAAAATCCTTTCCGCTTTGGAAAAACTCCCAACTACCCCAAAGAAAAAAAAGGGAAATCCAGAGGGAAATTCTCGTGTGCAGCTGTTCGAAAAAGCCGCCTCTTCAACTTTAAATGCATCAAATGCTGAACTTACTCCTCCAAATGATGTAAATCCAATAATGTCAAAGAGTTTTAATCCACAAGAAGCTCAGGTTAACGCCAGCGTTACTTCGGTTTACAATTTTTCGCAGCTTGTAAATTTGGGCATCCCGAATTTTGAAGAAATAGAAGGAAGCATGAAAAAAGATTACGAGCTCGCCCTTGCAAAGCTTCCAACAGAAAAAGCTTACACCTTAGGCGGAATGGTCAAAGGTATCGTAGAAGTCCAAAAAGACGGTACTGTTCGCGTTCAGAAAATAATAAGCTCTCCAAGCGTTACCCTTACTGACATATACGTTAGGAACATAGAAAAGATGATCACTTTTCCCAGAAGTTTTGCCCTCAAGGATATAGAAATAGACGCGTATTTTAACCCGTCATCAAAAGCCATTCAGTGATTTTGATGGAATAAACACATTTTTCCTTTCTTACCATCGAGTGGTAAGTTGTGTATTACTTTCGGGAATGAATCCATATTTCATCATTATGGTTCTGACATCCTCTTTGGCATATATTCTAACCAATTGAAGCATATTTCCAGACATGAGTTTGTATGTTGGATAAGCCTTTTCGAACTCTTCAAAAGTCATTACCTTTTTTTCTTTATCGTTTATGTAAACGCTATTTGAGAGAAATTCATCTGGATGAACTAACGTGAGTTTGTATGGCGTATCCACAACAAATATTTTATCGAAATCTTTGAGTACACGCTCCACTTCTTTCTTGTCTTCATCTGCTACTTTATTCGTTTCAAGATAAGATTTCATTTTCTTTTTCATTTCTTCTAGCTTTTCTTCACCAAGAGATTTTGAAACGGTGCTTGGATCTATTCCCGTCGTGGAAAAAGGTATTTCAACTACCAGCTTCCATAAATTTCTACTCTTAAGGCGTTGAATTATTTCGTGCGCTTCTTTAAGCTCTTTAGATGGTTTTTCACTTTGATAAAAAAGCATTTCTGTTCTTTCAATCACGTAGTCATCCGTAAGCTGTAAAAATTCGTCTAAATTGCTCAACGATTTTTTGAAGTCAAGAAAACTCATAGATTTTCTTAAAAGCTCTTGTATCATCATATCCGCGGCTCTTGAAGTTTTGTGAAAATACACGTTTTTATACATCATAAATCTCCCAAACAACACCGTGTAAATATCATCCACGACTTTCACATTGTAAGAAAGCACACTTTTACCATCTGGCGTTTTTAAAATAGAAGAATTCCTTATTATTCTATCCAATGGAACTGTTCCATAATGCTTAACGCCACTGAAGTAAGCGTCTCTCAAGACGAAATCCATTCTGTCCGCTCCAAGAGGTCCCTGGACTATGTTGAAAAGTGGATCGCCGAATTTTTCACCTGTGAATATTTCATTTACTTTGTTAACAATCTCTTCAAAAGGTTTCTTTGGAACCTTTCCAAGTACCATTTCCAAATCTTCCATGACATGCTTTTGGAACATCTTAGGTGAATGAGCGTACTTTTCTTTCATGTACTTTGGAAGTTTTTCTAAAAGTAAATGTTCTCTGAATTGATCGTGCCCTTCCTCATAGCCAAGACTCGAATAGACAACGTCATCAAATTGGTGGCTGAACGGTCCGTGCCCTGCATCGTGTAAAAGGCCAGCAAGTCTACATAATCTAAATTGAGGTGTATTTTCACCGAACAGATGACTTGCGTACAATCCTGATACGTGCATCACACCAAGCGAGTGGGAAAATCTCGTGTGCGTGGCTGAAGGGTAGCTCACTTGCGCGCCAGCAAGTTGTGAAAGCATTCTTAGCCTTTGGACAATCGGTGAATCTATGGCGAGAATTTCCAAAGGATACAAAAATATTTCGGAATAAAGGGGATCACGAGAAACTTTATGATACAATTAAATCGCCTCTCTTCATTTTCTCATTTTAAATGTATTGGTGAATAATTGTCATGTCTTTTATTATAGTACATTAAAAGCGCCTATGGAAAATTCAATAGGATAAATTAAAAAACTTTTTGATTTCTCTGTTAGGTAAAAATAACAATTCCAATATGGGAAAACTCAATTGAAGAACTTATAAAGTTATGGTGAGACTTCGAGATAAGGTATAAACGATCGTTGGGCCTGCAAGTTTGCTCTCTGATTAAGTTTTAAACTTTAGGCACGTTAAGAGTTTTTGATTATCTTTTATGGAGGGATGAAACTTGTACATCATTTTACAGATTGCTTTATTGGCAGTCGCATTGTTTTTACTGGAAAAAGGATCCGATTGGTTGGTTGAAGGAGCTTCTTCAATAGCCGAGAGGTTTAACGTTTCTGACTTATTCATAGGGCTAACGATAGTCGCGTTTGGAACGAGTGCCCCAGAATTTGCAGTTAGTGTTGTAAGTTCCATTCAACATAAAGGCGGAATAGCCTTTGGTAACGTGGTAGGCTCAAATATAGCCAATATAGCGCTGATACTTGGAATAACATTGTTGATTGGAAAAATAAGTGTGAAGAAGAAAACCATAATGTATGAAATACCATTTTTAATAATCGCTCAGCTTTCCGCAACTATGTTGTTCCTGAAGGGTGGTTATTTTGATTACCATGATGGAATAATTCTACTATCGCTATTGGTCATATTTTTGGCTTACGCAACGGTCACCTCAAAAAAAGAAGAAATCAGAATCGAAGAGAAAAATTCAAAAAGAAGCCTGCTTTTCGCATCCTTTTTAACTTTGATAGGGCTTGCATGCGTAACTGGCGGAGGAGAGTTAAGTGTTTATTCGGCGGTTAACATAGCAAGGAGCTTTAAAGTGAGTGAAACGCTCATAGCCACAACTATCGTTGCTTTTGGGACAAGCGTTCCTGAGCTGGCGACTTCTATAAAAGCGGCTTTGAAATCAAAAAAAGATATAGCAGTGGGGAATATAATAGGATCTAATATGTTCAATATTCTCGGAGTGCTTGGCGTTTCCGCATTATTTTCAAAGATAAAACCGGATAGAAATATCGATATCGATTTGTTCTTTATGAATGCCATTGGAATATTGCTCTTATTGATCTTTTTAAACAAAAAAAGAAACGCAAAAAAGTGGAAGGGAATAGTTCTCCTTCTTTCCTACGCAATGTACATATTTTATGGAATGTATTTCAGGTAAGACACACTTGGAAATTCGTCTATGAGCGTCTTGACGGTGAAGTTCAATCTCTTTTTATGTTTTGTAATCATTGACGCACAACTGAGCAATTTGAAGATAAAAAGGCCCCCAAAATAGGGCCTTTTTATTTGAAAATTACCATTGGCTTTGTCGTTGAGAAGAAAAGAGTGGGTGAGTTGTTAAAGGAATAGAAAAGTAATTTGAGTAACTTAAGGTAACATATTGTACACCACTTATACCACCATTCAAATCGGCATTTCCAACGCTTAATGAAAGATCACCGTGCGAGAGCTCGAGTCCAAATGTTGGCATCTTAAGGTTAGAATTCCAATTTGCCAGTACCCCAATTGAATTCCTTCCATCTATTTTGTAAGTCAACATTGAATTAAAATCTTGCAGAGGGTATCCCACTTTGTTTGGATCGTTAAAATCATACCAGATCTTGGCAGATTTTAAATTTGGTCTTCTGGCATATTGTGCTGAGAATTCCCATGGCCCCATGTAAGTTTTTCCTCCCAACAACACCGTTGGAATTCCCAAAGAGATATTTGAAAGATCCATATCATAAGCCGCCGCAAACCATAAATTCGTCCTAAAATTCTGATTTTCCAAGGAAAGTGTCATATTGGTAGAAAGTGATAGATCGTTTTTTCCCTGCTTGCTAGCGTAAAGATAAGCTTTGTAATTGTTTCCTTCCAATCCCGCGTAAGCCGCCGGCTCTGAATACTTCCAATCGTACCTTAATCCCACATCGTAAGTGTAGTTCTTGAATTCAACTTCCACGCCTGTTGTTGTATCGTAGAACCCTCCAACTCTTAAAAGGTACATTTGTCGTGTTAAGGTGTGCTTGGATTTGAAACGTCCAATGTAAGCACGCCAGTTACCGTTTCTGTAAGACGCGTACCAGTAAGTTGGCTCCATAATTTGGAAATTTCCAACGGTAAACGTTTTATGGGTACTCATGACGTAATCTTCCAAATTCAAACCTATACTGTTCGTTAACGGTACCCTGAAATAAAGTATTGGCCACACGTTGTAAGCTCCACTTTGCAGATCGGAAGTGTAGAATGTTAAAACGCTCACCTTCATTCCAGAGGCAAAAACTCCCAAAGACAACAACACAAGAATTCCTAAAATTAGCACCGTTTTTCTCATTATCAATTCCCTCCTCCTACAACTTTGAATTCAAAAGGAGCGTGAAGAAGCATCTCTCCTTTGTCTCCATTTTTCCACACTTCACCATAAACTTTTACATCTTTGTTCAAATAAAGCACATTTATAGGGGTGGCAAACTCTCCAAGTTCTGGCTTTCTCACCGTTACCGAAAAGCACGAAGATGACAGGGTTACAGAGTTCGAAGAAGAATTTTCGGCAGATGGATGAAATTCAACCCAGGTGAGTTTGCCGATGTACCTGGAAAGGTCTTTATCCACCATGCAAGCTTGCACAGTTGTGGCATCATCGTACTTTGAAAAAAGCCCCAATCTGTGCTCATACGCGTAACGGTAATCCTTCCAAAATTCTTGAGTATGCTTTGAAGTGTCAGAATAAGTTAGTGGCCATGCAAGGCCATGTTTAATTATGTCAGCGTTTAGCATTAAAGATGTGGAATTCACATTCACATAAACGTAGGCAAGCAGCCTATGATATCTGTCATACATGTCTTTATCGAATTCCAATCTTACTCTGTTATTCGCTTTTGTTATCAAATCCTTGTTGAATTCGTAAGCCTCTTGACCGTATTCACCAATGGGTTTATCGCTAAAATCGTGTGTTTCCGGCGCATCTATACCTATGTATCTCACACTCATTTCAGCACCGTTGTAAAGTACATCTATCGTATCACCATCCACAACTTTAAGCACTTTGTATTCATTTTGAGTGTTGAACTTTAAACAAGAAGAAAGCGATAAAGTTAAAATTAACAACAAACCAATTAAAGTTAAAAACAAAAAATATTTTTTCATGACTTCTTTCACCTTTTAAAATTAAGGGAGAGGAATGCCTCTCCCTTTATCTAAAACTATTTCATTTGTCTAATTCGTCACTTTGATCTCTCAAAACGATCTTCCATTCACCGTACATGTACTTTACATAGCCCCGCACGGAAACTTTGTCTCCAGTTGCCAAAGACGTTAGCCATTTTCCGACATTTGAGTCGTAAGAATAAATGGTTATATCTTTGGTTCCATTAGCCAAAACAACATTGTCATATTTGTCAGCTATTTTCTTAACCGGCAAATTGGTAACTTTTACAAGCATCCAATCGTCATCCGTGCTCAAAGCCGTGTTTGTTGGTATTGACTTTACAGATACCGTACCCGTTCCTATTTTCGTTACATCAGATGTGGAAGAAGGATCGATAGCCCAATTGCCTTTGTAAAGCTCAATGGAACCCGCAACTCTCAACTTGTCTCCTTCTTTGTAAAGGTTTCCTATTCCTGATTTTGCAATGTAAACGTTTATCGCAGCCGAATTGTCTTCAATTACCACATTATCACCGTATCCCGATGTTACCACTCCCACAACGGTAGCCGTGGTACTTACGCCGCCACTTATGGCGCTCTTTATCGAAACCACGCCGTTTTTGTTGTTGACATTGGCGTTCATACAAGAGCTCAATACAAGCCCTAAAGCCAATACAACCATTGCGATCAGCAAGAATTTCTTCATAACATTCCCCCTCCTTATAAAATGGATTAGTAGGAAATTATATCACCATTATCAGCACTCGTCAACGTTTTACATTTTCGTTCGGAAGCTTACAAAAAAGGAGTGCACTTTCATTTCAAATTTTTGTACAGCGTGAAGATCTTTTCGGAAACTCTAATAAAGGTATCTACCACTTTCGGATCAAATTGAGTACCAGAATTTTTTTTCAATTCTTCCAGTCCGTCTAAGTAAGAACGTGGTGGTTTGTAGGGCCTTTCACTAACAATGGCGTCGAAAGAATCCGCAACTGTCACTATTCTAGCTTCAATTGGAATTGCTTCACCATTCAGTCCATTTGGGTAACCGCTTCCATCATATTTTTCATGATGGTAAAGGGCTATTTTCTGAGCACACTTTAAGATGTCAAAATCGCTTTCCAGTATTTTAGCTCCTATTTGTGTGTGCGTCTTCATGATCTCCCATTCTTTCTCGTCTAGTTTTCCTTTTTTTAAAAGAATTGAATCCGGAATTCCTATTTTTCCTATATCGTGAAGGGGTGCCGTAAGTCTTATCTCTATGATCATCTCAGGAGAGAGTCCAAGCTCTTCCGCCAATATTTCAGAAACTTTTCCAACTCGCTGCGTGTGTTCAGAAGTATCGTTGTCCCTGTACGATGCCATCAATTGAAGCTTTTTTAAAAGTGTAAAACCCAGATTTTCACTCTTCTTGACGGAACTGAACATCTTCTTAAATTGTGTCAAAAAATCCTCAATTCTTCCGCTTGAATACGGCTTTCCAAGCTTGTAGGCGGCAAAAAGCGCGGGAAAGATTATTCTCAATTCTTCTTCATCAAAGGGAAAAGCCAATATTTCATCTGCTCCCGCGCTAAAAACCTCTTCTTTCAATTTTTCGTCTCTGTATGGAAGTAATCCAAAAATTATGGTGCGCCCGTTTCTTTCTCTTATCATTCTTATTTTTTCAAGATCGTCTTTTTTCCTAACATCAACAACGGCAATTTCCATATTTTTGATATTATCAACATCAAAAGGCCTAACTTCTATGCCTTCGCTTTTTAAATTTTTCTCAAAAATGCTTTTTAAAAAATCGTCTTTAGAATCAAAAAAAATCTTCATCATTTTTCCTCTCTCTCAAAAACAAACCACGTTACGTCTATACTCCAGATACTTCCCACCAATGGATACTATCGCATCGAACAGATAGGTGCCAGTAGATGGAAAAGTTAATTTCTTCCAGCTTTGCGAATTAACAAGCAGGCGTGTACCCCCAGAAGGAACAATTATATTGTGAGATGATTTATCCGAAAAACGGTACAATTCGCCTGTTTTCCGCTTTATTTGAATGGTTATAGATCTCACGGTAACAAATTTCTTTTTCAAAGATGTGTTCAAAAGCCAAAGTGAAAAACCAACGGGTTCATTTTTTGGAACGGCCATTGGAATGTCGGAATTCAGCTTCAATTCGTCCATGTTTCCAACCTTTGAAGATAAAATCACCAGAAATGTTGACGTGGCGTTCAAACTCTTGTTTCCAACAACATGGGCTATGAGCTTGTACTCTCCAGGGGAATTTATTGGATGCATGTTGAATTCGTAAATGCGCTTTTCCTCAGCTGGAGCCAGAAGAACTTCTGAAGGCACTTCAAAATTTCTCCTGTACAGAACATCTTTCGTCCGTTCGTTTAAAAGTTCAAAGTACACGCTTTGCGTCTTAAGATCCAAAGGTTTAGGAGTGTTATTTTTGACGTATAAATTAAAAGTTCCCCTTTGATTGGTTACAAAGAAATCTTGCCCTGAAATGAGAAGAGCTTGAATTTTTGAAAGATATTTAATCTGCTTGGTTAAATGAACGGCCCTTCCGTTGAAGTTCATAAGAACATCAATCGTGTACACGCCTGCCTTTAAGTTTGAAAGATTTACCTCTCTCTTTAAATCGTAAATGAGTACACTTCTCTTTCCTTGCAGAGAAGATTTTATCGTTCTATCGAAATGAAAGGTGTAAGCATCCGGGCTCGCTTCTGAACCCACTCTCACGTCAAAAGAATAAATTGAAAAATCTTCTTTTTTATTGGATGTATTTATGGCATACACCTTAAAATCTAAAGGTTCACCACAAAGAAAATCCGTTTTGGAAGTCTTTATGTACAACTGAAAATTCCCCACGGTTTTTAAAGATTGGCTAACTATATTTCTTTGTTTTTGAGTAACGAAGTACACAAGGACTATGACTACCACCAAAGCCACGTTGAAAAAAAGCAAAAGCTTCCCCTTTTTTGGCATACGAGATGGGGTTTTTCTTTTTTCTTTTTCCTCATCTATTTTTTCCCATTCCTCTGGGGAACGAGAATGGTATTGATACTTGTTTTCCTTCATTCGTTTCTCACCACACGTGTTACCTCTTCGTACGACGTTATTCCCTTCAGAATTTTTTCGATGCCATCTTCAAACATCGTTCGCATGCCACTTCTTCTTGCTTCTTCTCTCAATTCCGTATCAGAAGCTCCCCTGTAAAGCAAGTTTCTTATACCTGGAGTTACTATCATCACTTCATTTATCGCGGTTCTTCCTCTGTACCCATCCTGACAGGTTGGGCACTTTCCGGGCGCGTACATTTTGATTTCCAACTCTGGATGCATTTTCTTTGCAACTTCCACCACTTCTTTTGGCGGTTGAACTTCAATCTTGCACTCATCACAAAGCTTTCTAACCAGTCTCTGGCCAACCACACCGATAAGGGAAACGCCTATCATATGAGGATCTAAACCCAAATTCACCAATCTTGAAATGGCGGAAGGGGCATCATTTGTATGAAGAGTGCTGAAAACCAAGTGTCCAGTCATTGACGCCTCCATTGCCAATTGAGCCGTTTCCCTGTCCCTGATTTCACCAATCATTATTATGTTTGGATCCTGACGCAAAATTGCACGCAAAAAACGCGCGTAAGTCAAACCTATTTCCGCATTTACCTGGCACTGATTCACACCATCTATATTGTATTCAACGGGATCTTCGACGGTTATTATGTTCTTGGTAACGTCTTTGATTTCATTTATGGCAGCCACTAAAGTCGTTGACTTCCCGCTTCCGGTTGGTCCCGTAAGCAGTATTATTCCGTACGGATAATTTATCAATTCCATGAACCTTTTTGTGTTGTATTCACTGAAACCAAGATCGGATATTCTTTGTTCAGAAGCCGAAACTTTAAGTATCCTCATGACAATTTTTTCACCGTAAACAGTTGGCATGGTTGAAACCCTGAAATCGTACTGTTCATTTTGGAAGTTCATGAAGTACTTACCATCTTGAGGTAAACGCTTTTCAGATATGTCCAATCCCGACATGATTTTAATCCTTGAAACTACGGATGAGTGAGTTTTTAAAGGATATGTGGTGATTTTTTTCAAAATACCGTCTATTCTATACCTAACGGTAACCAACATTCTCGAAGGCTCTATGTGTATATCGCTTGCCCCCTGAACTATACCACCTTCGATTATGGCTCTAACAAGTCTGACTGCGGGCGCCTCTTCTTCGTTTTCTTCTTCCTCTTCTTCTTCAATTATTTCATCGTTTTCTTCCTGAGGCATGTCTTCAAAATCCACTGTAAGTCCCGTGTCTATTTGAGAACCATACATATTTTGGTATACCACATCGAATAAATCCGTGGGTACTATCGCGACTTTCGCGTTTAGTCCTGTTATAAAGCGTATTTCACGCACAACCTGTGTGTAATTTATAACGTTATCAGTCGCAACGTAAAGCGTATTTCCCTCTTTTTTGTACGGAATAAGCCTGTAAGCGGAAGTTAGATTTTTAGGTATCGCGTTTACAACTTCGTAAGGAATATTGGAAGGAAGCTCATTTAATTTTGGAAGACCGTACTGAGTGGCAAGTGCTTCTGCTATGTCATCCCATGTGACGAAGTTATTCTCAACCAGCACACGACCGATAGGTTTTCCGTTTCTTTTTGAAATTTCCAGCGCTCTTTTTAGTATTTGTGGAGTTATGTATCCCTTTGAGACAAGAATTTCTCCTATTCTTTTGTAAGTTGCCACACAAGATCGCCTCGTTTTTTTAAATTTCTCAATTCACTATTAACACGCCTCAAGCTCAAGAGCTAAGTCGGAGATCCAACCAGTGTTTTTCATATTCTTACACGCCTTTCAAAGCCCTGTCATAACTTATAAGTCTTCCAGGTGGTAAAAAATATTTTTTCTCGCTTGTGAAGCAATAAACATCTTTTTACCTTTTTCAAAAATTGTCTTCTCTCATATTTATTAAAATTGTTGCTTTCACGTACCCAAGGAGTAATTCAACACAAAACCCACAAGAATCTCCTTAAAAGGAATTTATTTCTTGTGGGAAAAATTAGAAAAAGAAAGATTCATTTTAAAAATTCATCCAGACCTGATCGATATATAGCCGGAATATCGCTATCGTTGAAGAGCACTTTATCAGGCTCTTCAAAGCCCGTTGCTATAAGCGTTACCCTCATCTCATCATCTGGTATGGAATCGTCTATTATGAGTCCAAATTTAACATCGGCCTCTTCGCTACATCCCTGCCTGATAACAGAAGCTGCCACATGCATCTCTTTCATAGTAACGTTCTTCGGTGCCGACACGTTTAAAATTATCGCCGAGGCGTTGTTGACGGGTTGATCCAGCAGTCGCGATTCCATAGCCATTTTTGCCGCTTCTTCTGCTCGGTTTTCGCCTTTTCCTATTCCTATTCCCAACATGGCCGGTCCAGCGTCCCTCATCACGGATTCAACATCCGCAAAATCCAGGTTTATGTATCCGCGCTTGGTTATCAATTCGGATATTCCCTTTACGCCTTGATGAAGAGTTTCGTCTGCTTTAAGAAACGCTTCTGGAATTGTTATGTCCACCGGGAGCTCTTCTAAAAGCTTGTTGTTTGAAATGCGTATAAGGGTGTCCACTTCATTTTGAAGCTTTTTCAACCCTTCCATAGCTATTTTCCATCTATTATTTCCTTCAAAGTAAAATGGTGTGGTAACTATTGCCACAGTTAGTATTCCCAGTTCCCTTGCAATTCGCGCTATGATGGGAGTTGCTCCCGTTCCAGTGCCACCACCCATTCCGGCGGTCAGAAATAGGAGATCGGTATCGTCCAAAACTTTTTCTATTTCGTCCACACTTTCTTCTGCCGCTTTCTCTCCAATTTCAGGGTATCCACCAGCTCCCAATCCACGGGTCGTCTCCGCGCCAAGTTGTATCGTTACATCTGCTTGACTGGCCTCCAAGACTTGTAAGTCGGTATTTGCCGACACAAAAATCACGTCTTTTATTCCGGCTTCTATCATTCTTGTTATGGCGTTATTTCCAGAACCCCCGACTCCCATTACTTTTATAGTTGGAATTCTTTTGACTTTTCTTTCACGTCTACCTTCTTCTTCAATTTCAAAAGGCATTTGTTTACCTCCCTTTTGAAGAGCTCACACCAATTTTTTCAAAAACTCCCACACTTTTTTGAGCACTCCATCGTTCGCATCACCGCTCTCTTCCATTTCGGAAGCCATTACTTTTGAAAAACCGGCATTTTTAAAGTTCTTTCCCTCGATGAATGCGTATCTGTATCTATGTACAAAGGCGCCAAAAAGGGTCGCGTACACTGGTGAAGAAATTATATCCTCTGCTCCACTTGCTATGACATTATTTGATGAGGCGTATGTACCTATTCTACAAGTTATGTTAAAAACGGATGAACCGATCTTGGAGATATTTGGGATAGCAGCTCCTCCACCCGTTATCACCACTCCAACTGGGCTAAAAGAAGGATTATTCAAAAGCTTCGCGGCACTTCTCCGCGATATACTCAATATTTCACGTGCCCGAGCGTATGCCGTTAAAGAAAGAGAACGCTGCTTTATCTCTTTTTTCGTTTTGTTGTCAAAATCGGTTGTTTCAACCATTACGTCTTCGCTTATGCTTTCGTAATCAAGATTTGAATGGTAAAAGATCAGTCTTTCCGCTTCAGTGTAAGAAACCTTGAAAACTTTGGCAACATCTTTGATCACACTGTTAACACCTAACGGTACGAAGTAAAAACCCACAGGCACTCCATTGGTATAAGCGGTTACCTTTGTTGCACTGTAACCCATGTCTATACAAAGTATTCCTCTATCTTTTTCACTTTCGTTTAAAACGCCTTCAGCCGCAAGAATTCCAGGGTGCGAAATTGTCACAGTTGAAAAGTCATATCCACTTAAAAGATTCAAGAGTTCATCTTGAAATTGTTTCTCTATCTTTACCGTCAAAATTTCCGCAATAAGCTTTTGCGTTGACATTGAAACGGGATTTACAACCGTTCTTCCATCATCCAATTTATATTTAACAGGCAAGACATCTACCACGCTTTCTTCTTTCATTAACGATGAAAAGATGTCTCGTACATGCCCTTCTTTCACAATTTCACGTCTTTCACCGGCAAAAGTTTTTTCTACCTTCTTATATTCCATGGAGAACACATTCGAAGAAATCGTTATTATCAAATCTCCATTGAAATTTTTCTTTAACAATTGAGACTGCAACTCTCCCAAAGCTTCTCCAATACTCGCGCGCAATCCTACAGCGTCCACTATTCCATCACTTGAAAAACCATTCGATTTTACGATGGAATAACCCAATATCTTGTACCCATCACTCACGCGCTCGCCTACCGCAGCTTTTACATTGTAAGTTCCAACGTCAATAACTGTTACAAATTCACCTATCTTTGCCATCTGTATCAGCCAGCTCCCGCCAGCTTCACACCTCCTTATTTTGGGGTGTAAAACAGCTTTTCACCATTTTGGAGTGAAAAGTTGTTATTTCCATTCCTTGAATTTAATTACAGATCGAATTATTATACAACAAGGTTCTAAAAAAAAAGAAATCAAAGAGCAAAATGCTTTTCAAGTTCTTCGATTATTCTTTGAAATATTTTATCTTTTTGTTCTCTGCCATCGATCAAGATAAATCTTTTTGTCCCTTTTAAAGAATTATAACCTTCCATAACTTTTTTCATGAATTCCCATCCTTCGGCTTCTAATCGATCCTTATTTCTCATCCTTTTCTCAAAAGTTTCCTTATCTATTTCCAGATAAAAGGTAAGATCGGGATAGATCATGTCCGTGGCGAATTCATTTATGAGCGTTACAATTCTTTTCCCAAGTCCTCTTCCAAATCCCTGATACGCAACGGAAGAATCTATATATCTGTCCAATATCACGTATTCCCCAACTTCAAGTCTCGGTTTTACCTGTTCTTTTACCAATTGAGAGCGTGAAGCTGCGTAAAGCAAAAATTCAGTTTTTTCATCCATGTTGTTATTAGAGCTATCAAGTAAGATTTCCCTTATCTTTTCTCCTATCTTGGTTCCTCCTGGCTCTCTGAAAACAGAAAAATTTACCTTTTTGTTTTTCAAATAATCGCTTAATTTCTCTATTTGAGTGGTCTTTCCACATCCGTCTATTCCCTCAAAAGTTATAAGTGGCATAGAACACCTCCGTTACTCATGGGTTTGATCTCTTTCGTAAAAACTTGCAAATCTTGGAAAGAAACTCACAACAACGCTTCCTATAGGCCCATTTCGCTGCTTCCCTATTATTATCTCGGCATCCTTTGGAGCATTGAAGTCAAATTCTTCTTCATCCTCGGCGCTTTTTTGCTTTTTTCTGAAATAATCTTCCCTGTGAATGAACATAACAACGTCGGCATCTTGCTCAATCGCACCGGACTCTCTTAAATCGCTTAAACGTGGTCTTTTTTCATCGCGCTGCTCAACAGCACGCGAAAGTTGAGAAAGTGCCACCACACAAACGTCAAGTTCCCTGGCCAAAAGCTTCAGAGATCTGGAAATTTCGGAGATTTCCTGCTGTCTATTTTCGTGTTTCGTTTTGCTGTGCATAAGTTGAAGATAATCAACAAACATCACATCCATGCCGTATTCTTTCTTTATCTTTCGAGCCTTGGTTCTCAATTTCATCACATCTAAAGACGGATCATCGTCTATAACCATTCTGGCATTTTTCAAACGAGCGGCGGCATCCGTCAGCCTTCTCCAATCATCTGGACTTATAGATCCAGAGCGAATGTTTTTAAGATCTACGTATCCTTCGGCACACAACATGCGCTGAGCAAGCTGTTCTGCAGACATTTCAAGGCTAAAAAAAGTTACGTTGTGCTCATAGCGCAACGAAATATTTCTCGCTAACGTTAACGCCAGCGAGGTTTTTCCCAACGATGGTCTGGCAGCCAAAATCACCAGATCAGATTTGTGAAGACCGGCAGTCATGCTATCCAATTCTCTAAATCCCGTTGGTATTCCAGTTATGTATATACTACCTTCTGGCGATTCTTTTTCTACCTTGAGCTTTTCTATATTTTCAAAGGACGCATTTATCACTTTTTCCAGAGGTAAATAAGTCTTGGTCGTCCTATCTTCTGCTATTTTGAAGATCATTCTTTCGGCGTCGTCAAGAATTTCACTGACCTCTCTTTGTTCGTAAGAAAGGTTGGCTATTTTTGAAGCAGTGCTTATCAATTGGCGTAAGACTGACTTTTCTTTGACCACTTTTGCATAATATTCTACATTTGAAACTATTGGCACGGAGTCTGCCAAATGCATAACGCCTATTTCTCCGCCAACCAATTCCAATTGTTTTCTAACTTTTAACCTTTCGGTTACGGATAGCACATCTATAGGTTCGGATTCTTTAAAAAGATCTTCCATGGCTTTGAAAACAACTTTCGTTGGTGTGAAATAAAAATCAGAAGAGCTTAGAATTTCGAAAACGGTATCAGCCGCTTCTGGATCTAAGAAAATCGCACCTATGACGGCTTCTTCAGCCTCTTTGCTTTGAGGCATGATTTTTTCTTCTATAGTTAGATCACCTCTTCAACTATCAAAAAAATGAAAAACCAAAACTACCCTTTACTGGATCTACAGATACGTACTTTTTTGGAAAAGCTGTTATGTAAAGTGTTAATGAAAAATCGGAAACCTTAAAGCCGTTAGCCGCAGAAAGCGCCATACTTCCCTTTAAACCTAAACAATCCAAAGACTTTGAAAAACTCAAATTCATGTTTTGTAAACTCCCGCGTGAAAAATTTCCATTTGAAGACAACGAAATTCCCAAATTTTTAATATTTCCAGAGGCTTTGAAGTTCAAATCATCAATTGAAAAGTTGTCGCTCTTTATCACAAAGGTTGAAGACCACTTGAAATTGTTGAAAAACAAGAAGTTTCCCAGCGAAATGTTCAATTTGTTTGATACATTTGAAAATTTCTTGGATGAATAATCGTAAAGCGTTTCCGCATGGTAAGAAACACCCTTAAAATGGGAATCTAAAATGTACTTCGTATTTACAGGTTTAAAAGGAGAATGTTGAATGATAGTGGTTGTCTTTAAAACATTTGAAAATCCCAGTAAATTGAACTTTGAAGAGGTTACCAGCCCTATATTTGACCATGGATTGGTAACGTTGTTGAAATTGTAGGAAAATTTTGCATTGGCACTGAGCGGAATGAATGGAAAATCGTATGTAAGAGAGAAAGCCAGATTGTTTTCAAGGTTGTGAGTATCGAATTTTCCAACATTCGCACCATTCACGCCAATAAAAGTATGAACTACAGATGTCTTTAACCCAAATAAATTCTTCGAAAGCGATGTTTTAAAAATGGCTGCAAAGCGGTCTGAAAGCACAGAATTGTTACTGTCTTTTTCAAATCCAGTCTTCGCGCTGTAGGAAAAACCGAGTGAAGCCCCCCAAAAATTGTACGAAATGGAGTCGAATGCGTATCCAGCGTCCATGAAGATGGAATAACCAAGAGGTGAATTTGATTGGGAAGAAAGCTTTCCGTTGTATGCTCCTGAAACGGATTTTAAAGTTAAAAATCTAAATGGGAGTGAAAATTTTCCATTTAAGGAATTTGAAAAAGTAAAATCCTGAGAAGGTAAGTAGAAAATTCCGTTTCCTTTGAGTTCGCCATTTGCTTTCAGTTTTCCCAATGAAAGCTTCAAATTCTTAACGGAATAAGGAAGTTCATACTTCTGATTTTTTCCATTCACGAATTGCAAAGCTTTCAAAGATAGGACATCCCCCATTAAGGGACCTTCTAATGTAAAAGAAACGTTCTGCGTGCCATTTTTAATATTTCCTTGATAGGAAAAAGAGCTTTTGTATTTTTTGAAGTTCATTGCACCACCGAATTTCACATTTTCAGCAGAAATATTTCCATTTTGTGATGTGTTAGAATAAGAAAAATAAATGGGGATACTTGCCAATTTGGCATTTACATCGAAACCTTGAATGAATTGACCACTGTCATTCGAAGAAAAAAACGCATCTCCACTTAAGTTTTCAGAAGGATAAAAGTTGAATTTCACCGCTTTATTCCACCCACTCGCTGAATGAGTGAATGTTATCTCCATAGGTTGTTTCCCACCACTCAACGAGTAATAATACTGCGGTAAGTAAAGAACGGGTAAGCCAAACAAATACATAACAACGTTGTAAGCTATGAGATGATCCTGAGGTACAAAGTAAATACTTTGAGCTTGAATTTTGTAATGTGGCGGGTTGAACTTACAGGTTGTTATGTATCCAGGCGATATGACGCTTGTACCGCTTTGTGTGTCGTAAACAGATCGCTTCCCATAAAAGTAAACGTCCTCTTTCGTTCCCTTGGCGTTCTTTACCTTTTCAACTCCACGTAAATCGCAAATTATGGCTGTATCCTGCCTTAGTTTGACACTCATAGAAGACGCTAAGATTTTTTTATTTCCCTGAATGAAAACCACATTCCCTTCAAGAAGCGCCAGAGTGGCCAGGCCGTCTTTGTTGAAGAATATTTTTAACGTGGAAGCGCTGACGGTATAATTTTCTGATTTTATTTGAACGCCATGCGTGTAAATTACTTCTGTTGCTGAAACGATATCCAACTGTCCAGCATTTATTTTGAAGAGTTGCGCACCAAATGTTTTTGTGCCGAAGGAAAAAATTGAAAATACGAAAATAACCAGAAGAACAGGTATTATTTTAACGAAAAATTCCTTTATTTTGAACATCAGACGACTGTCCAAAAGCAAGAAAAAGGTCGCTCCCAACAGCGCAAATATCAAATCTGGCAACCAAGAAGCCATTACCGGTTGCAGCAATCCGTTTTTTCCCATAGCGCTAAGCCACGCCCCAGAACCTTGATACAACACTACCAGAACAAAGGTGACGATAACTCCCCATGATTTACTCTTTATTCCAAAAAAGAGCGAAAAAGGAACACCTAAGAAAGCAATTATCAAAGCGGCTATTGCGTTGGCAAATCGAGTATTGAGCTCTACGATGTATATTCGTGGATCTAAACCCAGTCTTTTGAAAAGCTTTATACGATCTAAGAGCTCCCTTGAACTCATTGACTGCGCGGTTTTTTGCGATCGTATGAATCTCACAACATCTTGCGTGATGTTAAGCCGCATGGTCTTAAAATTCATATCAAAGCTCATCAAACCGTCTTTTAAAGTGTATACCCTTCCATCTCTTAAAACCCACTTTCCTTTTTCAAAAGAAGCCGTTTTCGCATACGTGACCGTAAAATCGTTGCCCTTTATATTGTATATAAGAACATCGTTGAATTTCTCCGTTTTTGGATCAAATTTTTCCACGTAAAAATAGCTATTTCCAGCTTTAAAAAAGGTGTTGGTTTTCACTTGTGGAGCTCCAGAATGCCAAACGACCTTTTGAAGATAATCTGAAGCCTTCGAATTGTAATTTGGGACGACGAAATCCTGGATTAAATACGTTCCAACGCTCAGTATCAAACCCATTAAAAGAAATGGAACGACTATTTTTTTCAAATTAATACCATGAACTTGAAAGGCCATAAGTTCCCTACGGGATGAAAAATTAGAAATTTCCCAAAATATGGCCAGTAAAACACCAACTGGTATTCCCATAACTACAAATTCAGGAAGGTTGTAATAAACAAGCACAAGGAGGCTCCAAAAACTCACATGGTTCTGAACTATAACGTCAGAAAGCTGATAAAGAAGCTCAACGCTGACGAATATTATGAAGCCTATTAAACCTATGAAAAATGGTAAAATGAACTCTTTAGAAACGTATTTACATAACGTTTTCAAAAATTGCACCTCCATGCTTACAGGGGTTTTTTAGGAATGACTTTCAAACACAAATCTGCAACATCCTCAATATGTCTGGCTATTAGAAGAAGACTTAAGGCCCTGTTGACGTTCCTGGGAGATTCCATCATGTAAAGTTTTAACTCATCCTCTATAGAAAGATTCAGTTCATCCACGTATTCTTCCATATTCAAAAGATCTTCTATGGCTGAATCGTTACTCTCATCTTTATAAACATCCAAGCTTATTCTCATCATCTTTTCCGCAGTTGAAGCCATTTTAGGTAGATCTATAAGAGGCTTCAAGGCAGGTTCTTTAAGAAGTTTCAAAGTTTCTCCTGCTATGCTCGTAGCCTTGTCTCCTATCATCTCTAACGCGTTTCCCAAGACAAATCCATTTATACTTTCAACCAATTGTTTTCCCACGGGGGCATATTCGCCTATCATGAAAATTGTTTTTTCGTTCAAATCATCTCTCATCTTATCCGCCAACTTATCATCTTCCATAACTTCCTTTGCCATATCAGCGTTTCTATCAATTAAAGCGTACACGGCTCTATCAAACATATCTTCTACGAAGCGTCCAAATTTCATAACCGTTTCTTTGTACGATTCTATCATTTCTTCCGGGATCACTCTACCACCCACCCTCGTAAAATGCAAATTATTATACCATTCTTGAAAAAAGCGAAAAAGCAGTAAAAATGTTCTATAATTTAAGGTTAAGATGGAAAAGAGGTGACCATATTGAAGGGATTTACTTTAATAGAACTTCTTATAGTAATGGCCGTTATTGCCGCCCTTATTTCGGCAATGGTTCCAATAGGAACAAAAGCGATAAGAGAAGCACGAGCTACTGCGATTGCTCTGGACCTTTCAGAAATGTCTAAAGCTGCAATGGATGATTTTTACGTCGAACAAAACTTTAATATAACTATGCAAGATTTAAAAAGATATTTTCATCCTGATAAAGATCTAAGTAAATTTAAAATAAAAACATCTCTTACAAATGATATCGATCAAGTTTACATCTGGTATACGGGAAATGATGTAACAGCCTCACAAGTCGAAAAAGTTTTTCCAGATGTAGAAGCTTCTGGAGAATACCCAATGGTTCATCTTGCTTTAGAAAAATACTGGTAAAACGGCTGCCGAAGCAGCCGTTTTAGCGGACAAAATAACTTTATTTTAAATTTTCCACTATCTTTTTCGTATCTCTGGCAATGACAAGTTCCTCATTTGTGGGAACTATTAAAACTTTTACCTTTGAGTCGGATGTTGAGATGATTCTTTCCTTTCCCCGCACGTTATTCTTTTCGTCGTCTATTTCAATACCAAGAAATTCCAGATAAGAACAAACATCTTTTCTCGTATAAGGAGAATTTTCTCCAACCCCACCGGTAAATACTATTGCATCAACGCCATTCATGGCAGCCGCGTAAGCACCCACGTATTTTGCGATACGATAATCGTAGATATCCAGTGCCAGCTTTGCCAATTCATTGCTTCCATCCAGGGCAGCATCTTCTATGTCTCTCATATCGCTGCTAAAGCCATTTGTAAGTCCATAAACTCCACTTTGTTTGTTGAGAATATCGTTCACTTCTTTAGGAGTTAAACCCTCTTTTTCCTGAAGGAAGGTGACAATTGCGGGGTCCATATCACCGCATCTCGTACCCATAACAAGACCTTCCAGCGGCGTGAATCCCATGGAAGTGTCAACACTTTTTCCGTATTTCACCGCGGCAATAGATGCGCCATTTCCAATATGGCAGGTTATAGTTTTAAGCTTTTCTACAGGCGTTTCTAAAATTTCAGCTGCCCTTCTTGAAACATAAAAATGAGATGTTCCATGAAAGCCATATCTTCTCACTTTGTACTTTTTATAATACTTTATCGGGATGGCATAAAGATAAGCCTTCTCCGGAAGAGTTTGGTGAAATGCCGTATCAAAAACGCCCACTTGTGGAACGTTGGGAAGTAATTCTTTCGCGGCCATTATTCCCATTATATTTGGTGGATTGTGAAGAGGGGCCAATTCGACGTTGTCTTCCAACGCTTTCATAACTTTTTCATCTATTAAAACCGAACCCGAAAACGTTTCTCCACCGTGCACAACACGGTGCCCCACTGCATTTATCTCATCCATTGATTTTATAACGCCTTTTTCAGAATCAACCAAAGTTTTCAACACGATTTCTAATGCCACTTTGTGATCTTTTACAGGTGTTTCTTCCGTGTATTTCTTCGTTCCTACCTTGTGAATAAGCCGAGAACCGTCTAACTTTATTCTTTCAACTATCCCACTACACAAAACAGACTCGTCATCCATGTTGAAGAGCTGGTACTTAAGAGAAGAACTTCCTGCGTTTATAACGAGTACTTTCAATGCTTCCACCTCCACTTTTATCCAATCATCTTTATGCTTTTCCCACAGATCCCAAAACTTCCATTCTTTCCATAACAACTTCTTTAATTGCCTGCATTGCAGGTTTGAAAAGTTTTCTTGGATCTATTTGGGCTTTATTATCGTGTAAAACCTTTCTCAATTCCGCGATAAACGCCACTCTTAAATCTGTGTCCGTGTTGACTTTGTTTATCCCATACTTCACGGCTTCTTTCAAAACATCGTAGGGCACTCCCTTGGCTCCTTGTATGTCGGCACCGTATTCATTTGCAAGCTCAACGTACCTTGGAAGCACTGTTGAGGCGCCATGAAGAACGAGAGGCAATTTCGTCAACTCTTTGACCTTTTTCAATCTTTCAAAATCCAATTTTGCCTCTCCCTTGAATTTAAAGGCACCATGACTGGTTCCTATGGCTGGTGCCAAAAAGTCAATACCGGTGTGTTCTACAAAATCTTTTGCTTCATCAGGATCTATTAAAGTGGCATCCCTTTCCGAAACGGAAACATTGTCCTCGATGCCGACCAATCTTCCAAGTTCTGCCTCCACAGATATTCCAGCAGCGTGAGCGATTTTCACAACTTCAGATGTGAGCTCCATATTCTCTTTGTACGGCTTCGCGGAAGCATCTATCATAACCGAAGAGTATCCCGCCTGAATTGCGGCAACAACGTGTTCTATATCATGGCCATGATCTAAATGAAGTGCTACAGGAACTGGTGCGCTTTCCGCAAAACTTTTCACCATATCAGCCAGAACTTTTGCGCCTTTTCTAAAATCACCGTCTCCAGCGTAAGACATGGCCCCTTCACTCGTTTCGATTATCACCGGAGAGTTTTTTTCCACTGCCGCGTCTATTATCGATTGCAAGAACTCCAGATTGTTGATGTTAAAGGCTCCAACACCGTAATAACCTTCATTTGCCTTCTCCAGTATTTCTTTTGTGTTTTTAACGTACATATCGAATCCTCCCTTCTTTCATTTAAGAGTATATCACACCACACTTTTTACCTTGCTTTGCGAAAATATCTCTCAAAGGATATAGATCGAAATCATCAAAGTTCCGAAAAGAAAAATTAAAAACATCCTCATTTGAGGATGTTTTAAAAATTCAAATCAACTTTAGGAGTTTCTTTAGTTTCTGTCGGTGCTTCAAAAAGTCCTTCCTCTTTGAAATGAAAAGCATTTGCGATTAAGTTAGATGGAAAAACCATGAGCTTCGTGTTGTAGCGGGTGACGATGTCGTTATAAAATTGGCGCGCATATGCAATCTTGTCCTCAGTATCATTCAACTGTTGCATCAAATTGGACACATTTTGATCGGCCTTTAACTGAGGATACCTTTCGAAAACGGCGATAAGCCTTCCCAATTCTCCACTCAATTGATTTTCAGCTTTCATCTTATCTTTAACGTTTTCCGAAGATAACGCTTTGGTTCTTGCATCTATCACTTTTTGAAGCGTTTCTTGTTCGTACTTCATGTACCCTTTTACGGAGCTCACCAAATTTGGAATTAAATCGTGCCTTCTATTCAATTGAACGTCTATTTGAGCCCATGCATTTTGAACCCTTTTTTTTAGGGTTGCCAACGTGTTATACGCAACGATAAACCAAATCACAAATATTAGTGCCAGTACTCCTATTGCTATTCCAACTATCCATCCCATATTTTTCCCCCTCTCCGAGGCAGTTGTCATGGGAGTTGATTTCATTATACCATTGTTCTACTTTTCTTGAGAATCTAGGCTTTCTCCGACGATTTCTTCAAAATTCTTCCTTTTTTCTTCAATTGGTATCCTTTTGATTATTATGGCACACAAGATGGCCAAAGAAGAAGCCACCATGGAAATGAAAAAAGCGTTTGTTATAGCAGTTGCCAGCCACTTTGACATATCGGCAAATACGCCAGTTAACATTGCCCGAACACTTACAGGACTTTTCTGAAGTATGATATTTTTATTCATCAAGAATTGTGGTGATTTCATCATGTGAAGAAACTGTTTTGGAAGGACAAAATTCAATATCTTTGGTAAATGATTCAAATTGGACGCAAACGTGTTGTTTACAACCGTGCCGAGCACCGCGGTTCCAACCGTTCCACCAACGCTTCTGAAAAATTGCACGGAAGAAAGTGCGATCCCTATATATCTTTTTTCCACAGCACTTTGCATGACAACCATCAACATTCCCATTGGAAGTCCCACTCCTAAACCAACCACAACCATCGCAGTCGAGATGGTCATATTGGATGAATTCACACTGAATCTGGACATCATGTACAAACCAATGGTCATCGTTATCGTACCCAATATAAAGGAAAGTTTGTATTTTCCCATTTTTGAAATGTAAAATCCTCCTCCAATACTGGTCAAAACCGCACCGAGCATCATTGGCATCAAGATAAGGCCGGAATTCGTAGCGCTTCTTCCCTGAACCGCTTGAACAAAAAGTGGAAGGTAAACAGCCGATGCGAAAAGAGAAAAACCAACTATGAAGTTCAGAGTATTGCCAACTGTGAAAACTTGATTTTTGAACAACGAAAGTTCCAAAATAGGTTCCTTCGCCTTTTTTTCAGTAAAGTAAAATAGCACGAATATCGCAGCCGAAACCAAAAACAGTCCCCAAACTTTTGGTTCATTCCACGTGTGATCCTGCGAAGCAAAAGAAAAGCCAAGCAACAGGCTTAGAAGCATACCGCCAAGTAAAGTCGCTCCAAGGTAATCTACTTTCTCTCCCACCGCGTTCCTTCCAAGCTCTTTAGGAATTAAGAAGTACGCCATTATAACGGCTGGGATGCCTATGGGCATGTTCACGTAAAAAACCCAGTGCCAGCTCAGTTGGTCTGTCAAATAGCCTCCTATCAATGGTCCTATAACGCTTGAAACTCCAAAAACGGCTCCCAACAATCCCTGAAATTTTCCTCTTTCTCTTGCCGTAAAAACATCTCCTATTATCGCTGGACCTATTGCCATTGTCATTGCAGATCCAAAACCCTGCACGGCCCTTGAACCTATTAACCAATAAATGCTATGAGAAAGTCCTGCACTCCACGACGCTCCCATAAATATCAGAATTCCAGTCATGTAAAAGTACTTTCTTCCAAACATGTCTGAAAGTTTTCCAAATATGGGAACAAAAATCGTAGAAGTTAGCATGTAAACGGTAAAAACCCATGAATAAAGAGACATGCCTCCCAGATCATTTATTATTCTAGGCATGGCCGTTCCAACAACAGTCTGATCTAAAGAAGACATGAAAATGGAAGTTAAAACCGTTATAAGGGCTCCAAAAGCCACTTTTTTACTCACGTTTGGCATCTCAAATGTTCTCCTTCAATTTTTCTGCCACTTCTTCTATAAATTCAAAGGATCTGAAAAGAGTTTTTCTTTCTTCTTCGCTCAAAATTTTGAGTTTTTCATCAACATGACGCTTGACAATTTCTGTTATTTCATTCACTTTCTCTTCCCCTTTTGGCGTTAGGCTAACCCTAACCACCCTTCTATCTTCTTTTGAACGTGCTCTTTCAATGTATCCTTCCTTTACTAGCAAATCAACCGATTCACTCAACGTGCTTTTTTTCATCCCAGCATGAGCTTCTAATTCAGACATCTTCACACTTTCATCAGACGCCTTGTACTTTAAAATTACCAAAACGAAGAGAGCTGTCTTTGGAAAACCAAAAATCCCGTAATCAAAATCCTTGAAAAGGTACTTGAAAAACTTCGAATGAGCGCTAAACATCACCGTTAAATCGTCTTTTTTCATCGCCCTTTCCTCCTAAAATAATAGTTCAATTTAGAACAATTCATTTTAGAATAATCTTTTTAAGAACTAATTAAAGTGTCATTTCAATTTTCCTTCAAAAGAGAAGCTTATATGAAGTCGAGTTTGATTTGCTTAAAAAGCATTTTGATTAACAATCATTCTGAATTTGATTTGAGGGTCTCTTAAAAAGAAATTCAAACTCACAGGCCAAAACGACATTGACAAAAACCAAATGAGAGAGAAATTCAGATGTACGCTGAATTCAAAAAATTGAAAACTTTTGAGATATTTCCTTTGAAGTTTTTTCTTAATAAAGGTAAGATTAGCATAGAAATGCGAGAAAGCGGATATTGAAATTTCACCTGAAGTTTTTTAATTCCGTTTAAAACTCATGAAAGCCCTACAAATTACATTTCTTTTCGTATTCCATTTTCAATTCTGCAAGAAGTTCTTTTACTGATACGATTTTATTTACTCTGTAAGCGTTGGCGCCTGCAAATGTAAAGCCATTTCTCAGATCACCGATTTTTGCGTTTGTCAGGGCTCGAGCTATACAGTAAGGAGAGGTCCTGAAATCACAAGTTTTCAAGCACTTCCACGGGCATTTAAACGGTTTTCTTATTCCCTTTTCTGCATCTTCTATGAATTTGTTTCTTATGGCCCTGCCCGGCAGTCCGACTGGGCTTTTTATTATCTCCAAGTCTTCCTTTTTGCACTTCAAATACATATTTTTAAATTCGTTTGAAGCATCACATTCGTAAGTGGCAACGAATCTGGTTCCCATTTGAACGCCTGCTGCACCCATTGAAATATACTTGCATATGTCTGTTCCATCAAATATGCCTCCTGCAGCTATAACCGGAATTTCTTTGTCAAAACTTTTCTCATATTTTTTGACAGTTTCAAGGACTAATGGAAAAATTTTCTCCAAAGCATAGTTTGGATCGTCTATCTGTTCCTTCTTAAATCCTAAATGTCCACCAGCCATTGGCCCTTCCACAACTACCATGGAAGGAACGTTTCCATAATTTTTGGCCCAATAATCGAATATTATCTTTGTCGCACGTGCGGAGGAAACTATGGGAACCACCTTGGTGAAAGGTTCTTTTACTCCTTGAGGTGTTACTTCTTCTGGAAGATTTAAGGGAAGTCCGGCACCCAAAAAGACGAAGTTAACCTTTTCCTCTGCCGATATTTTTATAAGTTCATTGGCATCCGTTAAGGCCAGCAGGACATTCACACCTATAAGGCCATCGGTCATCCCTTTGGCTTTTCTTATTTCTTTTTTCAGAGCGCGCCTGTTAGCTTCTTTAAAATTATTTTCAAAGTCTTCTTCAAACATTCCTATACCAGCTGCACCAATGACACCTATTCCTCCTTCATTGGCAACAGCCGCCGCCAAACCTGATAGGGATACTCCCACGCTCATTCCACCTTGAATTACAGGCACTTCCGCTATATATTTTCCAACTCTTAAGGGAGGCATATATTTTTTATTCATCTTTCACCTCTTAAATATTTTTAGCCTTTTGCCTTTATCCGTTCTTTAAGCTTTCATCCAGACTTCCATCTGGCAACATCCAATCTGGATGATACTTTCCACTTTCTTCCATTTGGTACCTTACACAGCTTTTCCAATCACCAAAACAATACTTTTCTATCCATTTCTTATCTATTTTCCCTGCTTCATAAAATCTTTTCATTGGACAAACAGGATACCATTTACACGTTTTATCCATTTTAAAACTCCCTTCTTAAGTGAAATGACTATTTGATTTTAACATTCAATCTTTCAAAAAACGAATTGAACAATCTCAATTATACGTGTTACTGTAATTTTTGGACTCTGTTGTTTTCAGTTTTTTATCGAACTTTTATTTTATCTACTTTTAAGTGTTGAATATATGGAATATCCCTGTCAATTTGAAAGTTAGGAGTGCTTTTTGCGAAAGTCAAGAAAACATTTTCCCCATTTTCTGAAAATTCAGATAAAAAGTCTACATCTTTTTCATCAGAAAGTCCGGGAACATAGGTCATCCTAAGTTCATAGGAAACCTTGTATTCTCTCAAGATTTCCACCGTTTTTTCTACCTTTTCCCACATGTTAATATCTATCCCGGTAAGAAGCGGATATTTTTCTGGCCTTGATTTTATATCAACAGCGAAATAATTAGCAATTTCCAACATATCTTTTACCATATTTGGATTTGAACCGTTAGTATCCACCTTCACTAAATAACCAAGCGATTTTAAAAATTCAACAAACTTTGGAAGATCTGAATGAATGGTTGGTTCTCCTCCAGTAACACATATAGCATTAACTCTTTTTCTTATTTTTTCTCTTAATGCCATTTTCACATTTTCCATATTGTCATCAAGCGATTCTTCACCGTAAGCTATTTTCCAATTATGACACCAAGGACACCTAAAATTACATCCAGAAGTAAACACCACTGCTGATGGTCTTCCTGGGTAATCAACCAAGCTAAATGATCTTAAGCCAGCTATCCTCATTTTTCAGTAACACCTGTCTCAATTTTAAACATGGATCTTTCATTGAACTCTTGACGTTTCCCGTCATTCCAATTTTGAACTGGTCTATAATAACCAACAACTCTTGAGTACACTTCACATTCTTTTCCACAGTAAGGACACTCAAAATGTTCTCCCGGAATGTATCCATGTACCGGGCAAATGGAAAAAGTTGGAGTGATCGTGATGTAAGGAAGAGGAGTTCTTTCAATAATTTTCTTTACGAACATTTTCAAAGCTTTGTAATCTGTTATTTTTTCCCCTACAAAGAAATGCGCTACAGTTCCTCCAGTGTACTTAGGTTGTAAGTTTGATTGATGTTCAGCCACTTCAAAAGGATCTTCACTTGAGGAAACAGGGAGCATTGTCGAATTTGTGTAGTACGGATTCTCTTCTGTTCCAGAAGTTTTTATATCGGGATAAAAAGATTTATCTATTTTAGCAAGTTCATAAGATGTGCTTTCTGCTGGTGAAGCTTCAAGATTGTAAAGATTTCCTGTGATAGTGGTAAAGGCTTCTAATTTTTTTAACATGTAATTGAGAACTTGCTCTGCGAAATTCATACCTTTTTCAGTTTCTATTCCAACACCGAGGAAATTGAGAAGGGATTCGTGCATTCCTACAAGACCTATAGTAGAAAAGTGATTTGCCCAATATTGACCTGTACTCTCTTTTATCGTTCTAAGATAGAATTTTGTATATGGATATAGACCTTTTTCTGTAAAAGCTTCCACCACTTTTCTTTTCCTTTCAAGAGATTCCATTGCCATTTCCATGACGGAATCAAGTCGCTCAAAGTATTCATTTTTCGTTTTTGATAGATATCCTATTTTGGGAAGGTTTACGGTGACAACACCTATGGAACCCGTCAGCGGATTTGAATTGAATAGACCTCCACGCCTTTTTATCTCTGTAGTGGAGCTTTCATCTTGATTGACAAAATTAAATGACAGCTTTTCCAGATGTTCTTTAACATCTTTGTTGTTAAGTCTAAGCCTACAACACATGCTTCTTGTATCTTCTGGATCCATATCTGAATTTACAAAATTCGCGAAATATGGAGTTCCAAATTTCGCGGTCATCTGCATTATCATATTCACAATTTCGCTATCCCATTCAAATGATTTTGTGATATTGTAAGTTGGTATCGGAAATGAAAATGGACGTTCGTCACCATCACCTTCAAGCATAACCTCTATGAACGCCCTATTCAACATGTTCATTTCTTCTTGAAAATCTGAATAAACTTCCTTCCGTTCTTTACCACCAATTATCACGTGTTTTTCTCTGTACAATTTTGGTACGATCAAGTCCATTGTTAAATTGCTGAAAGGTGCTTGAAATCCGACCCTTGTAGCAACATTCATGTTAAATATGAATTCTTGCATGGCTTGTTTAACCTGATCGTAGGTGAGATTATCGTATCTAATAAATGGAGCAAGAAGAGTATCAAAACTGGAAAAAGCCACAGCTCCCGCCACTTCTCCTTGAAGGGTATACAAAAAATTGACTATTTGCATCAAAATAGTCGAAAAGTGCTTTGCAGGTTTTGAAGAAACTTTTCCGGGTACCCCTTTTAAACCAACTCTTAATAAATCTTCTAAATCCCAACCAACGCAATATGCGGATAGGTAACCCAAATCATGTATGTGGAACCATCCCTCTTCATGAGCTTTTTTGATCTTTTCATCATAAATATGGTCAAGCCAATATCTCTTTATTGCATTCTTATAGACATGGTGTTCAAGTCCTTGAAGTGAATATCCCATGTTTGAATTCTCTTTAACCTGCCAGTCGCTCTTATAAATGTAATCCTCTACAATTTTTCTTATATTCATATAAACACCCCTCTATATAGTATTTATACTAAACATATATACTATATATAGTATATAGAAAACGATATGACTTTGTCAAGTATCAAGCAAGCATTGTTTTGATATCTCTTAAATTAATTGCTTTACTTCCATACAAAATCTCTGAGTTCAAGACAAATTCATTATCATCACGAAGATGATCATTCCGAGAAGAGCAAAAGGGTAAACTGCTCCATATCCTCCTACCGTTTCTTCACTTTTTGTGTTGTCGAACGCAGCTCCAAGACCCGGAGTACTTGTCATTCCACCACATAGAGCTCCTGCAAGTAAGTTCCAATTCATTTTGAAAACGAATTTCCCTATTAGAAATCCAAAAAAGATTGGAACAAATGAGATTAAAAAGGCGAGAAACATGTAAACAATTCCTATACTGTTGAAAGAAGTTACCGTTGTGAATCCATATTTTAATCCAACAATTGAAAGAAAGAGCAGCAATCCCAGGTTTTTAACGTTGTTTAGAATTTGATTATTCATGGAAAAGTTAAACGGCCCCAAATTCTTCAAATAACCGAAAAAAAGCGAGGAAGTTAAAGTTCCACCGGTAAGACCTAAACTAAAAGATGATATTTTGAGTTTTCCCAGGACAATCCCAATGATCACAACTAAACTAAAAGCCATGAAGTCAAAAGTACCCTTTTCTTCACCTTTTGTTTTTTTAGACGATTCTGTACTTCTAAAGCTTTTTCTTTTAAGCAAAATTGGCACGAGGGACATAAAAACAACGACAACCAAAACACCCGGGACATATCCGAGTGCGTACCCGTAACCTATCAGACTTTCCGACGAAGGCGTTGAAGATACGCCAAGTGCTGCTGCCAATCCAGGTGAACTTGTCATTGCACCTGTGAATATTCCCAAAAAAATGTACTTGCTTCCGTGAAAAGCTTTTTCCAAAAGCAGGGTAAAAATCATCCCAATAAACGTCATAAAAAAACCCAACAAGAGGAATTTTAAACCATACTTTTTGAAGAGTCCCCCTATGTCTTTTCCTGCGAGCAAGCCCACCGCTGAGATAAAAAGTATTAAGGAAAAGTGAAAAAGCTCTCCAGAAATGTTCAAATTTGACGCTTTAGAGAAGTATCCAGCATGTTTAAGAAATGCCGTTATAAGCCATCCCTCAAAAAGTCCAACAAAAAGAGCTCCTGAAAAGCCCAATTTAAATTTTCCTATTTCAATTTTTCCGATTTCAACACCAATTAAAATTGTTGAAAAAATCAAAAAGAATTGGTTTGATAAGATCTCATACAGCATTTCTTTTCTCCGCTTTTAAATAAGCTCTGGTATTGTTTGAGCAACAGTTATTCCCAATTTCTTTAATTCTCTTTCTTTGTATTCTACACTTCCGAAATATCCACGAACTATTGCACCTGCATGTCCCATTCTCTTGCCTCTTGGGGCAAATCTTCCTGCAAAGAAGGCTTTTATTTCTCCTTTATAGCCTATATCAAGGGCATGCTGAATACCATCTATTTCTTCATTTCCTCCCAATTCGCCTATGATCCTGACTTTTGTTACGTTTTCTTTAATTAGCCAATCAAAAACTTCTGCAATTGAAGTCCCCGTAATGGGATCCCCACCTAACCCGATGGCGACTTTTATTCCGCTTGAATGCAATGAGAGATAATTCGAAACTTCGTACATTAAAGTGCCACTTTTAGATATAACAGCTATATCTCCAGGAACGAAAGCTTTTTCCGGCATGATGCCTATTTTACTTATTCCGGGCAATATCAATCCTGGACAATTGGGCCCGATTATTCTTACATTTTTTTCTTTCGCAACATGATATAAATGTAAAGCGTCATACTGAGGAATGTGTTCGGTTATGATAACAATTTTCTTGATCCCAGCATCGATAGATTCCAAAACAGCATCTTTTGCGTACATTGCTGGAACGAACACCACTGAAGTATCAACGTCATATTTAATTACTGCATCTTTCATACTATTCAAAACAGGTATACCATCAGTGTCCATCAGTTTGTTTCCTTTTGAAACCCCACACACAATATTTGTACCATATGCCTTCATCTTTAAGGCGTGAAACGTTCCATATTTTCCCATTCCTTGAACACACACTCTTTCTTTTCCTGTAATCACATCTCAT
>WFYR01000045.1 GCA_015489955.1 Mesoaciditoga sp.
AAATGAGATTCAGAACGATTTACAGAACTCTTCTTATAATTCCGTGGGCCATTCCCGCTTTTATATCCATAATAATGTTCAGGGTCGGCTTTTTCAACGTGAGTTTTGGAATTATAAACAAAATATTCTTAGAACAATGGCTTCACTTAGGCCCAATAGATTGGTTTGGAAACGCTTTTTGGGCAAAAGTGGCTTTGCTTATGGTGAACACATGGTTGGGATTTCCCTACATGATGGTCATATCTTTGGGAGCTCTTCAATCCATTCCGAATGAATTGTACGAAGCCGCATCCATCGATGGTGCTTCGAAATGGCACGCATTTTGGAAGATAACTTTTCCGTTACTCATGATTCCGCTTGCACCGTTGCTTGTCGCGTCGTTCGCGTTTAATTTCAACAACTTCAACGTCATCTACCTTTTGACAGCAGGTGGCCCACCAATACCAAACTCCATAACGCCAGCCGGCCAAACGGATATACTTTTGAGTTACACTTACAACCTTGCTTTTGGAGGCGCATCGGGAAGAAATTACGGTCTGGCTGCTGCAATTTCAATATTGATATTCGTCATAATCGCAACGATAAGTGCAATTAACTTCAAGCTCTCCGGTTCTTTTGAAGAGGTGAATAAATGATGAAAGTCCATCCTATAAGACACGTGATAATATGGATAGTCATAGCCGTAGTGTTATTTCCTGTGCTGTGGATATTCACGACATCTATCAGAAGAGACAACGCATATATAAGTTCTTCATTGTTTTCCAGTCAAACGACATGGCAAAATTACATCGATTTGATCGTGGAACCGAAAAACGTTCCCGCTTTGTACAACGAGATTTCGAACATATACAGTCTTGGCGATCCATACGACAAGATGAGTAAAAAAGAAGTGCTGGGAAAGCTGAACTCTGATTTTGAAGCTTACCAGAATTATTTTGACAAGACGTTAAAAATGTCATCTTCAATATACGAAGATGCCAAATGGATAAATGCCAACGTTTTACCACAGGCGAAATCCGTTGCACTTGACAACGTTAAAAAATATGGAAAGCAGGATGTTGAATATCTTTCCAACCTTGCTTCGTATCTTTCAAAAAGATATTCATCTTTGGATAAAGAGTACAAATTCGCGGGGATGTACAAACTTTTGCAGCAGCTTCAAAACGCTCCTGATGAACAGGCTTTAAAAGTTGTAAGCGTTTATTTTCCACAGCTTCAAGAAAAATGGGAGAAGTATTCCAATTCATCCAGAGAAACCGCTGAAAAGATCAAGAACGTTCCATCGACTGTTTCGGCACTTCTGAAAAAAGATAACGTGGAAGGGCAATCGGCGCAGGATTTGATAGACGCTTATCAAGAGACATACGATATGATGAAAAGCGGAACTTTCTCGTACGCGAAATGGTTTGCGCCTATATACCTCAGAAAGATAAACATGGACACTATAAAACTCTCTCAAAAGATGAAAACTCCGGAAAAAGATGAGCTTTTGAAGATAAAAACTGAGGTTTTCTCCCTTGTGCAAGGTTTGAGAAATTCAAAAGCTTCCTATGATAAGGCGCTCAGCTACGCTTTAAGTACCACAAAAAATGCGTATACAGCACTTGTTGGAAAACTTCAAGCTTCGTTGGACGAACTCAGTTCTTCTTATTCCGAAAATATGTCAACTCTTGATTCGCTGAAAAACGAAATTGACAAAAATTCTCTCACTTTGACGAAAGATGCTTCGCAGATAGGATTGTTCTCTACGAACATAGTACCAACCTCTATGGCGCTTGGCGAATTCGTTTCTATTGTAAAAAGCGTGTTGAATTCATCTAAAGCTCAACGAGAAACGGGAAATGGCACTTTTTACGATTTTTCATCGTACATAGATCTCACTCAAAAATGGCTCGATTCCGTCCCTAAAGGAAAGGAGTTTTCCGAAGTAAAAGAAAAGGTCAAAAACATTTTAAAAGCGCTCAAATATCTTCAATCGAAAAACGCATTCTTGCTTGCAAATGCGGATTTGGATGCTATATCAAATATCAAATCTTCACTTCCATTTGTCATGATAAAACTCCAAGCGGCTTTGAAGATGTCTTTATCCATTTTACAAAATTACTCTTCAACGCAAGCGCAAATGTTTAATGATTACGCCAAAATTCAAAAGATAAATCAAGAGACAGCTAGTTTATCGCAACAGATGGCTTCATTGCGTGCGAAAGTTAACGCCATCAATTCGAAAATATTGACCTCTCAACTCTATTATTCAACCAAAATATTTGATGAAAAAGCAAAGAAAACGTTCAATTCCATAAATTCTTTCGAAAGCGCTCAGACATTTTTAAGCAATCTTAGTGATTTTTACGCCAAGGTTGAAAATTCAGGTTTAAATGTTCCATCTATTCCGTCATATTCAAGATACGAAGAGTTTTTCAACGTTAAAAAGCTTATGGAAACTTCATCACTTGCCATAGAAACGTCAAAGGCAATCGATCAATTGGCGTCTAAGTACGCTTCTTACATAAATGACTTGAAAAAACGAAGTGCTTCGTACGTAGGAGTTAACATGTTGGGCTTTCCCTTGATGGTAAAAGAATTATCCAGCATGAGTTCTCTTTATCATGGTATGTACGTTTCTAAGATAGGGCCGGCACTTGGTATAATCTCAAGACGAAGTCATGACCTTTCAACTTTAACTTACCTTTCTAAGGCAAAAGGTAAGTTAAATAATATGAACGATAGCGCTTATTACTTAACCCAATACTGGAAGGTAAAATACGTTCCACCTTTTATGAGATGGCTTTTGAACAGTATAATCGTGGCTGGAACGGCAGCAATTATTACCGTCTTTTTGTCGGCGTTTATGGCTTATCCATTTTCGAGATTCCGATTTGTTGGAAGGAAGTACGGGTTGATAGGTTTGTTGCTTGTTCAGATGTTTCCAACTATGATGGCAATGGTGGCACTTTATCTCTTGCTGAACTTCATAGGAAAATTCTTCCCACCGTTAGGTTTAAACACTTTAGGAGGTTTGACCTTCTTGTACATAGGTGGAGGAATAGCGTTTAACGCATGGTTGATAAAGGGATTTTTTGATGCAATACCAAAAGAGCTTGAAGAAGCGGCCATGGTTGATGGAGCCACAAGATTTCAGACTTTCTGGAGAGTTGTCCTGCCACTTTCCACACCGGTTTTAGCCGTTACCACCATTCTTGGATTCGTTGGAAATTACGGTGATTACATACTCGCTTCCATAGTTTTAACCGGTATAAAACATTATACGTACGCAGTTGGACTTCAAACATTTTCCACAAGTCAATATTCGACCAATTGGGGATTGTTGACGGCCGCGGCGTTGATAGGAATGATACCAATACTGGCGATCTTCCTTGGACTGCAAAGATTCATCGTTGGAGGGTTAACGCAAGGGTCGGTGAAAGGATGATAAAAGATTTGAATTTGAAAATAGACTATTCCAATTCTCTCGTAGCTTTGATAAATTCAATAACCGCAAAATTTGGTTTGCTTGCCAGGCACACACCACTGGATGTTGGTGTATTGGGAAAGAAATTTGAAAGAGCCGAAAGGGTGGTCCTTCTTTTGGTGGACGCTTGTGGTTACGATCTTGCCTTTAGAATATACAACGAAAATGAGGAAGAGCTGAAAATGTTTGGCCCACCGCATCGGCTTTCAACCGTTTTTCCTTCAACAACTGTTGCTGCACTCACCACCATGGCAACGGCTGCACTTCCAATAGAACATGGAATGTTGGGATACGTGCTTTATTTGAAAGAATTTGGTACGTTGGCCAACATGATTGAATTTACGCCTCTTGGAATGCCGAGAGACTCTCTTGTTTCAAGGGGCGCGAATCCTTCGACGTTTTTAGAAGTTCCAACTATTTACGAAGATCTGAGAAATTACGGAGCCAATCCGCTCGTTATAACGGCTAATGCTTTCAAAGAAAGCGGCCTTTCAAAGGCATTGGATCACAACGCGGCGGTCCAGGGGTACGTAACGAAAACCGACTTAATGATCAAAATAAGAAAGGCCGTGGAAGCTGAAAAATACTCCTACATATACGCCTATTGGCCAATGGTAGATGCAATGGGACACATATACGGTCCGGACTCTGAGGAATATCTTGAAGAAGCTAAAGACACGTTGTTAAAATTCAAAGAACTCGTCTTTGACCGCTTGAACGATAAACTAAGAGACACCACCTCTTTTTTGATAGTCGCCGATCACGGTCAAATGAAAGCAAATTGGAAAAACGATTGGATCGTGTCTCCCTTAGATGAGTTCTGTGAAACTCTGGAAATGATGCCAACAGGAGAACCGCGCATGATGTATCTTTACACCAAAGATGTTGAGAAAACCATAAAGATGGGAAAAAAGTTTTTTAAGGAAAACGTGGATTTTTATCCTTCCCTCCAGGCTGTAAAAGATGGTTTGTTTGGAGATGTTTCGCCATCTAAAAAGGTACTTTCCAGAATAGGCGATCTTCTGGCATTTCCAAAAAGAGATCACTCATTCACCGTAAAGTACCTTGGAAGTGAGAGACACTTGAAGGGAAAGCATGGTGGAATTTCAAAAAGCGAAATGGAAATACCCTTGTTTTCGTTTTAAAATTCAATTGAATTTTGAGTTGGGAGGAATAGAGATAGAATCACAAAAATGGCAAAATGAGATTGAAAGACTTTACGAAAAAGATCTGCTTTTATCCGTGAATTTGTTGTGGCTTGTGGTAGCCGTTGTTGTACCAGTCGTTTTGTATTACGTTATGTTCAAAATGGCTCTGGCAGTCGACAGACACGTGAGTCACAAAAAGCAAATTTACGCTTTTTTCTTTTCAAAAAAAGATGAAATGCCAGAAAGTGTGGAGAAAGACTTGAAGTTCTTTCCGACCAACGCTTTGAATTATTACTGGATCTTTTTAGCTTCCGGGCTACTTCTTTTCATCGTTGATTATCATTATCCAATTAGCTTGTCTAAATTTTACATCCCAACTCCCACGCTGGTAGCTCTGATAATTAACTTCTTTTTCCTGGTGGTTCTCAGTGATGTAATTTCAAAAAGGTTGTATGTTCACCAAGAATGGGAAAGGGAAATGGAGATGCACTTGGTGTACGAAAGAGAGAACATTCTGTTTTTTAAAAAAAGAAGCGGACTTGGTTTTATGATCTTATCGTTTTTAACCATTGGAATTTACGTGTACATATATCTTTTTCTCGTTAATAGAGAGTACGTAAATCACATCATTTACGATTACAAAAACATTCAAAAAATAATCAGACAGTGGAATGACGAAACATGATAGTGGGTGTCGGAATAGATATAGTGGACATCTCAAGGGTTACTGAAAGGCTGGCCGAAAGAATACTTTCTCCCAAAGAACATGAAATATGGACAAAAAAGGGCAACGAGTTTTTAGCGGGGCGTTTTGCCCTGAAAGAAGCTTTTTTTAAAGCTTTGGGAATTGGAATAAGGGAATACAGATTAAAAGATATCTCTTTTCTTCCAGACGAATTGGGAAAGCCTCACATTGAAGAAAACGAAACACTGAAAAAAATTAGAGAAAAGTATGAATTCGAAATCGTTCACGCTTCTTTGTCTCACGATAAAGGGACAGCGGTAGCGGTGATAATACTCGAAAGGAGCGATAAAAAATGAGAAAGAACGTCCTCTTTTTGATCTTGATTTTGCTCTTTGCTACGATGTTTTTCGCCAGTAGCGTGGAAAAAACTTTTTACGATGCACGCGCATCGCAAAATGCCACGGTGATGTTAGACTTAATTCAGAATTTGAAAAAGATGCCATCATTGGAAAAAAACGCAACATCGTTGAAAATATTGGCGGATGCTTGCGTTGAATACGGATTATGGGGTGCCAAAGACGATGAAAAAG
>WFYR01000046.1 GCA_015489955.1 Mesoaciditoga sp.
GCTATTGACAGTAATGTTAAGAAGATGTATAATTTGAAAGGTATTTTAAAATCAGAAAGGGGATGGAAACCTTGAAAGTAAGAGGTAAGTTATTGCTCGTCGTTGTATCCGCATTCATAGTTGCGCTGGCACTAAGCGGGTGTTTCTTGCTGCCGGCAAAAAAAACAACAAACGTGAATCCCAATGTAGGGTTAGAGGGGCCAAGTATAATTATAGTGGATAAATATCTTCAAAACGGGCAAACTGTCTGGATAGGGTATCTCAAGAATAAAAGAAATGGTATGATAAACGGAAAAATAACAAGCACCAACGGTGTAAAAAGAGAAGTAGATATATCTCTGAAAAATCTTGACAACAACGTGACAGTGGTATCGTCTACCGTGAAAGTGAACGATAACAATGAATTTTTCTTCGACTTAGGTGAATACGCTTCTAAAATAACAGAGGGAAATTATGAAATTTCCATTACCGCCTATGATAAATATGGAAACCCGAACACCAAAACTTTGAATGTAAAATTCACCGATGTTAAAATTTCTGTCGTAGCCGCAACTAATACCGCAAATGTAGTTTTTATGAGTGTGCTACCCAAAAACGATTACGATTTTACAGTAGATGGAAATGAGTACACTTTAACGAACGCTGGAACAATTGCGGCTATAACGGTCAATAACCTACAAAAGGGCGTTCACACGGTTATTCTTTCATCGAACAACGGTTCTAATGAAAGTGTTATGTATAATTTTATAACACCGGCGTCAGCGATCAAAAATGAAAGTGGTATATTCTTAGATAATAATAATAACCATTATTATTCAAGAAACGGTGATTCAGCTGTCATCGTTTATTTTAAAACTTCTACTCCGATAGTTGGATACTATTATACTGTGTCTATAGATCATTATTATACGGATTTTTTCAAGAATGGAAGCAGCGGTGAATTTCATTACGTTAAACTATCGTTTCCAAGCGTAATGGGAGCTTTACGATTCACTTATCCGGAATATAATTTAAATGTGAGATATTGTCTTAAAGTATATACGGTAGATGAAAATGGAAATATAGGAACCATATATGGCTCTAATGAAGAAGTTCCAGGACCCTATACGGATTTCACATTGTACAGTGCAGTAGATTCGTACGCGTCATTACAAACTTCTGCGGAATACAATGCGGTCAAGGCTGGAAGCAATGTAACAGTTAGCGTCAACGTGAAAAATCTTGAGGATCTCATGGGAATGAATGTAGAAGTGACATCTTCAATTTTTGACTCTACTCCAACTGTGAGTGCGAATTCCTTGGGTTGTTCTTCGTACAACAAAGAAATTATGAGCGTGATCTCAAAAACCGCTACGGATGTAAAGGCTATGATCGGATACGCGGATGTTCCGGGTAAAAGCGTAGAACATTTCACGGCAAATGGAAATATTTTGACTATAACGTGGAAGGTTCCGTCAAACACTAAACCCGGAATATATCCGGTGTACATGTCCACTCCAAAGTTCGTAAATCAAAAAGACGAACCGATAGATGGTGTGCATGTAGAAGCCGTTTCCTACATCCTTGTAAAGTGAGGTGGTAAATGATGAAAAAGTTAATTGTTATGGTTTCTGTGATGGCACTTCTTTCTCTTTCTGTGTTCGCAGCAACTACGATAGAACAGATAAACGCTTACAATAAAGCTCATAATCTTCCCTGGCTAGCGGGAGTTAACCAATTCTATGGTCTTTCATTAGCGCAGGTAAAGAAAGACCTGGGAGCTTTGCCACCATTGCATAAGCAACCTTACTCTGGTAACAAACATTTCAACTTGTTTGGAAAGGGAAATTACGTTGAAGGGTGGACAACGGATTGGAATACCATGACTTCTTTTTGGACCCTCTTAAAAGCACCAGCTGATTTCACTCCTCCAGCGAGTTTCGACTTAAGAGATGTTAACGGGGTTTCTTACGTTACATCAGTTAGAAATCAAGATTGGCAGGGAGTGTGCTGGGCATTTTCCACGGTTGGAGCCTTTGAAAGTGACCTATTAAAACAGCAGCCATTGAATGAATATCCAAACGTTGACTATTCGGCTACCGCTTTGAATCTTTCGGAACAATACATAGCGTATCATAATTATAATTATAATCTTATTTTAAACGAATATTATGCAGGCATAAACAATTTTACTTTTCAAGAAGATCATTTGTCTTATGGTGGAGCGGGATGGTATGGTCTCTACAATACCATGAGATACGGAATACCAACTGAAAGCGATTTTCCGTTTGTTGGAGAAGGTTCTCCTAACACCGAAGGTGGAGGGCAAATACTTTTCGATGCGCAAAATCCAAATTGGACAAAAGATCTCCTCTTTGCGAATGGAGAGTTTTACATTGATGGATACACTCCATGGGATGAATACTCTTCGTACAAAGAATTCAACAATTCTATAAAGTACGCTTTGATGAAGTACGGAGCTTTGTCAGTAGATTTTCACGTACCTGTTGAATTTTTTAGTTACGCGACAGGAGTTATTGTTCCCGCAACTCCAGTCAAGTATGCTGGTTGGCACGCGGTAACTTTGGTGGGATGGATAGACAATTACAAAGCGAGGAATGGGAAAACGTACAACGTGTGGATAGTTAAGAACAGCTGGGGAAAAGATTGGGGAATGAATGGATATTTCTTAGTACCAATGGCCACAGAGCAAGAATTTGAATCTCATAACATTCCACAATGGAAAATAGATGCCGATTGGCTTTTCGGTGTCGTGTTTTCCAACAAAGCAAACTGGCATGTGGCTGACTTTAACGGTGATGGAAAAGTAAACGCAGCTGATTTCAATCTTTTGAAGCAGGCATTGCTACAAACCAATCCTTCTTCTTCAACGATTGCCAAGTACGATATCTCCGATGTGAAAGATGGGGAGCTTAACTTCGATGATTTCGTGAGCTTCATGAAATATTGGAATCTTGCGAATGGGAAATAATCCAGATTAGGTTACCATTCTTTTATAAAACGGTACCCAGTGGGTACCGTTTTCTTTTCATTTTAAGACCAAAAAGGTTTTTTTCTTTTACCGTGTGGTAAAATAATGAAGTGTATTTGAGTTCAATGGAGGTTGGAAAATTGAAAATAGGAATACCAA
>WFYR01000047.1 GCA_015489955.1 Mesoaciditoga sp.
AGACTGAAAATTTTTCATTTCCAACTACCACCACCGAAATTCCTATGTTGCTTTGAAGGTACTTCAAAATATTTTCTATTTCGATTTTGGAAATAGAACTGCTTTTGGCTGCGTTAATAAAAAGGTAATTTCCACGTAGTTCAGAAAGGCTGATTCCCTCCAATCCATGTTTATCTTTTAAATTAACTATTTCGTAATTGCGAAGTGCTTTTCTTACGTCTGTAAGTTTGTTGAATCCCGCAAAGTAGAATTTCAACTTAATTCCCCCTTTTACAAAAAATTATTTTATCATAAAATTAACTTCGATATACAAAAACATTTTTAAATCCATTACCTTCACAATAAAGAAATTAAAAATGCGAAAACAATTATCTTAATTTTAAGAACAATCGTTCCTCACGAGAACATTTTATTCCTAACAGGAACATTTGTTCCTAAAACGGTAAAGCAAAAATCCTTTGTTCATGCGGGTTTTCGAATTCATAAAAATTTGTGTCTTTTTGGCACGAATTTTGCTTCTCCACAGCGGGGGAGATTAGTGAGAGATGAAGATGAAAAATTCGAAGTTATCTGTGACGAAAAAGATGGGGAAATGGATCTTTCGGTCTTTGAAATAAAGAGAAAGAAAACATGGCTTGTGATGTATCGTTTCTTTCACCATTCGAATGAAACCTTCTACTCATTGAAAAACGGGATAGGTTTTATAGGGGGAGAGGGGGTTTTATTCGAAGTGAATTTCAGCGTAACCGCGCCAACAACCGAAAATGGCTCTTTCGTGGAGTCGAACGTCTACATCAACTTGGTGGACGATAAGGATGAGAAAAAGATAATAAAAATGGGGAACGTGACTCTGGGAAAGGTTGCCATGATCGGTAAAGAATTTCAAGATTTTGAGAAACTTTTGATGTCAATCCAGCTTCCAGCCGACGCAAAAGAAGGTGAGTACAAAGGAATGATAACCATAACGCTGGATTGAAGAATAAAGGGGGTGAAATGGAAAAACAGCATCTTAAGGTGAGTATCCAAACGGTAAGGTAAGAAGTAAGTGGGAAACCAAGTTTCTTCAAACCGGGCGAAAGCCTAAAAAATTTCAAAGGGAGGTATTTCAAATGAAGAAAGTTCTGATTCTTACGGTAATTGCGATTTTGGCGTTAGGCGTAATGGCGTTGGCTGATCATGCGACATGTGATCACAATCTTTTTCTTAGTGGAAAGGTAAATATCACCGTGGCGCAATGGACAGAAGGAAGTTTTGATGCAAATACCTTTGATATCTGCGACTATGGTTCACATGATTATTCATTAGGAACTTTAACAGTCAAATCCAATGGTAAATACAGAGTTTTTGTTGATATCAGTGATATATCTAACAGTGCATTTGGTGCAAACGTTATTACCGCTTTGAAATGGATGATCAATAACACCGGCATAACTGGAGCATCACCAACTACATTGACAGCTGGTGCCACGGCTGTAAAGGAATCTAATGGTAACACAGAAACCAATACTGCTGCTCTCATTGGATATGGATTTAAGCCCACAAGCGGATGGTTTAGTCCTGATGAAACTACTGGAAGAAGTGGTGAACTAACAGCAACATTTAACATTCCTCGAGATACAACAGATACTAACGATCTTAATAGTGGTTCCTACAATTTCACTGTAAACATTTGGGTTATCACATACGCTAATAAGACTGATTTGACGTTCTGACCTCATTCCACTTTTTAATCTTTAAAAAGGTGGTGAGGTCCAACGAAAATAAATGCAGTATTAAATACGAGAAAGATGTTAGTTTTGATGTTAATTGCGATAACAGTAATGGGAATAAACGTGATGGCTGATCATGCAAGCTGCAACAACAATCTATATCTTAGCGACACAGTAAACGTTACTGTACACCAATGGATAGAGTCGTGCTCTTACAATATAGGAGAACACACTTATAGAATATTCGATTATGGCGATAAGCTCTTAGCTTCAATAGCTGACTTTCAAGTTTTTTCGAATGGCAGATACAAAATATTCACATATTTAGACACGTCAGCAGTAAGTGGCATGAACGTAACAGACATGTACCTAATAAATGAGAATTGGCAAGGGAATAATCAACCACCCGTTACTTTTCCTGGTGCACAAGCAACTTTAGAAAATGCGACAGCCACTACAGTTAGCGGGGGAACTGTAGGTCCAACAACTGAAAGTGGATGGGCATTTAAGGGAGCGAGTAACAATGTAGATCAAAATGATCTATCCAACGGCGCGTTTTCTCCAAACAGAACTCAGCATTTTTATCTGTACGCAGAAGTCCATATCCCCGCAAGCATGAATGTTGGCAATTATGGATTGCCGCTGGAAATTTGGCTAATATCTTATGCAAATTTTGGAAAGTTAAGCTTTTAATATTTATAAAAGGAAGGAAAGGGACCTTTCCTTCCTTTTATGAGCTTATATACATACACAAATAACAAATAAAGAACGTGAAAGGGGAATAGTAAGGTGATTCAAAAAAAGAAGATAATGAGCATAGTGTTCTTCATATTATTATGTATTTTCCTAGGAACAAATTACTTTGCGTCTCTAAGAGTTTATCCAATGGTGGCGAAGATTCAGACTGAGAAAGGGAAGAAAGTTTATTATGCTTTTGATCTTCAAAACACCTCTGATTTTTTGCTAAAAGTTGACATAAAAATAGGCGATTTCTTTATAGATTCAAATGGCGATTATTTTATAGGTCGATCAAAGGGAAATTATTCCCAATCATGTGCAGAATGGATAAAGTCTAGCAACTCTATAACCCTTTTACCAAAACAGGAAACAAAATTTCCAATAACAATTACTGTACCTAATTCTGCGGCGGGTAATTATTATGCCTCTGTAACATTTTCCTATTACGTATCCACAGGTAAAAAAGCGATGTTCAATGTCTCTATGAATTTGCTCTCTATTGTGGCCATTAACATAAAAAATTCTATTCATAACTATGAAATCAAGGTGAAATCATTAAAAGTTTTTAATCCCAAAACTGATAATCTTCCAAAAAATTTTCCTTCAAATTTTAGGAATTATCCATATGTTTTAAGGTTGAACTACACTAACGAAGGCAATGTAGTTATTGGTTTACAAGGACAAGTAAGGATAGTGTCCGATACCCTGCATAAATTGATAGGTATAGCAAATCTGAACCGAGAAGATACAATATGTTTCCCGGATATCACAAGAACAATATGGATTCCTTTTGAAAGGCTCATGCCAAACGGTGAATACAGGGCTTTGCTTTCCACCGATCTTGGCGATCACCACATGACAAGCCATGTGTTCAAATTCAAGATAACAGATGCGAGTCTAAGCCAAGCACCGGCTTTTAAATTAGACGCATCCGAAATAGATATTCCATTGGAAAGATTGAACACATATCTTGGGAAGAATTTCAAAATAGAAAGCCTTGATTACAGAAAGATAAACGTTTCAGCACAATTAACCGGGCTCATGCAAACAAAAGACGGCACTTTGGTGTCCGCCCCGCTTGACAAAGATGTATTTGGGAATTTGAGAATTTATCCCTCGAAGTTCAGCGTTTATCCTTATTCACAAAGAGAGGCAAGAGTAGCTGGGCGCGCGCCGTCTGTCATGCCGAGTGCGGGTCAGCATTACGCGCTGTTGAAACTCATTGCCTCTGTCGATAAAGGTAAAGAACCAAAGGTGTTGGAAATTCCGGTAGTCATGAATGTTGGAAAGCTGACAAAATCTTTATCCTTGAATAATTTAGAGACAACGTCTGTTGGAACGAGTACAAAAGTGTCGATAGACGTTGTAAATGACGGCAATTCATACGTTGATTATTCCGGCCAGGTCTTCGTCACGAATGAAGAAGGAAAATCTGTGCTGATTCAACCTGTAGCTATAAAAGGTGGCAGAGTTTACGCTGGATTCACCGTTTCACCAAGTGTCGTAGTTCCGGTTGAACTGAAAAAAGGCTATACCGTTAGAGTGGTTGTAAAATACATGATAGGTAAAGGCGCGAATGGCAGTCCAATCTATCAAATGGTGTCTAAAGAAATGACTGTGCGCTAAACATGCCCAAAGTGTGCTAAGAGGGGATAGGGGAGTTTTTCAAAAAAGATAAAACAGGGGGAACAAGAATGCGAAAAATTTTTCTCATGGTGCTTGTGTTGTTGAGTGTGTTAACGGTAATTTCATTTTCGCAGAACGTGAGCATTTCATTTTTTCAGGAGTCTCTTTCGCAAGCGCTGAGCGATCTCGCAGCGCAGGAAAACATAACGATTTTAACCGATTCGTCGGTGGGGGGATTTATCACGCTGAATCTAAACGACGTGCCCCTTTCGGAAGCACTTGATCTTATGCTGTTACCCGGAGGCTATTCATGGAAAGAGATAAAGCCCAATGTGTATTTCGTCGGTACTGCCAACCCTTCATCTAACAGCTTCTTGTATTTGGCATCGATGAGCTCTTATCATTTGCAATACGTGAAAGCTTCAACAATATTGAATTTATTGCCAGCTGTTATGAAACCTTACGTTTTTACATCGACAGATTCTCCTTATCTTGTCCTTATCGGTGCGCCGGAGGATGTGAAAGAGAACATCTTGTCCACGATAAAGAAGATAGACGTTCCAAAGAAAGAAGCCCTCTTCCAAGTAAACGTTGTTGAGGTGGACGAATCCTATTTGAGAAAGCTGGGAATGGATCTTCAATGGTCGAATTCATCAAGCGCGACCGAAGAGACGTTGAACATATTGAAAATGGCCATAAATTTGGTTTACAAAGGAAATGGAATGTCTATTTTATCCAACATTCGCTCTCAGGCATCCAACGGTCAGGCGAAGATATTGGCATCGCCTAAAATAAGGATCGTAAGTGGGAATAACGGTAAAGTGGATGTTTCCACAACCAGAAACTATTCTTACACGAATTCGAGCGGCAAGCTTGTCGTTTCAAGCGTTAAAGTTGGCGTGAGCATTTCCTTAACTCCAACCATATCTTCATCTGGGGATGTGTTTGTAAACATGTCAGAAACGGTGAATGGAGCATTGGAAAATTCCGGCCCAGTACCGGATACGATGTCAAACACACTTTCAACCGTTTTTGACACTCAAATTGGAAAGACGGTGGCGGTAGGGGGAGTTGATTTTTCCACTTATGAAAAAGCGACATCCAAAGTTCCTCTCTTGGGAGATATCCCGATAATAGGATATTTCTTCAGTCAAGAGAAAATGAGGAAAGTAAAAAAAGAGATCATCGTTTTCATCACCTGCGAAAGTGTGGGTGACAAGCGATGAAGAAGGCGTTTCTTATTGTTCCCCTACTTTTTATGGCGGTTTCAGCATTAGCGCTAACCGCTTCCTTTTCATTCTATCAAGAGGGCTTGTCTCAAGCCTTTTCGGATATATCCATGCAGTTCAACGTACCGATAGTCGTTGATCAAAGCGTGAGCGGAAAAATCACGGCCAATTTAAGCGATGTAACCCTAAAAGAAGCGATGGATCTTTTGTGCAAGAAAGCAGGTTTGTTTTACTTCGAAAGAAATGGAGTTTATTTCGTGGGAAGTTCATCGTCTTCTGCGATGATGAAAATGTATGGATATGAAA